>NZ_JBGMEF010000014.1:0-36632 GCF_046365475.1 Anaerococcus kampingae | reverse complement strand
CCCAGGCGGCCCCTAAAGCGGGGAGCATGATTAGAAGCTTGCCTTCGGCAAGCCACTCTTTGTAGACAGAACTCCTTGTTTTAGCTATTCTTATCCTTACTGATTTTGACATTTCGATGCCTAAAAATCTCAATCTAGCCCAAATGTTTCTTTTATATGCACTCTATATCTCAGTAGTCACAGAAATTTATTATTCATTCGTGCTTCAGGAGATTTTCTTAACGGCATCTCCATTTACAAAATCTCCCGACCTTGGGAGAATTATTCTGTATTCTGAGAGAATATCGACATCAAAGTAGGGCTAAGGCTCGTTTTACTCTGCATAAGTCCTTCCATAGCTCAGCTTCGCTTCGCTAGGATAGGGCTATAGCCTTTGGCAAACATTGCGATAGATGGCTCTAAGGAAAAATGTCTTAAGACTTACATAAATAAAATCGTCTATTATTTTAAATCGAGGAAGCGTTAAAAAATTTTGTTGAGCGTAGCGAATCTAAATTTTTAGCTGACGAGATTTGAAATAATAGATTTTGAACCAGGATGAGCAACAGTCAGGTCTACTAAAGAAGATTGCCATAGGCAATCTTCAATTTGCCCTCTGCAAGAGTCGCTTGTGGGGTGTAACGGGGAGGGGTTTAAGGGGAGGCCGATGAGGACCCATGCGAAAGGGTCCTTGGGCCTCCCCTTATTACGAAGATTCAATAGTATATAAATATTATTAAATATAAGATAAAGTTACGAAGAAAAAATACCATATAATATTGTATCATTAAAAGAAAAGTCTCTTTGGGCTCCCCTTTGAGACGGAGATTCAATAGTAAATAATAAATATTTAATAAAAGATAAAGTTACGAAGAAAAACAGCAAATAATAACAATTCAAAATGAAATGAAAGAAAAATAATTTTATCTTGGATAAAAAAGGGAATTTTTAGGGGGAAGCCCCCTAAAAAAACATTTTATAAAGGAAAGGGGAGAGCCCCGGGCTCTCCCTCTAACAATCTTATTGAAAATAAGTTCTAAGCATCGCTTCTAGCAAAGGAATTTTTCATTTTATTACTTGCTTCATATAAGACCTTGTCTAAAAGTTTTAGGCTTGCTTCTTTGAGTTTTTCTGCTATTTCTTGGTTGGCCTTTTCTAGTTCGCTTCTTAGGTCCTTTCCTTCTAGGTTTTCTTCTTTTACTTTTTTGTCGTATTTGTGGACTATTTCCCAGCCCATGGCTCCCATTTCTTCTTGGTAGCGTTCGATTAGATTGGCTGTGTCGGCGTAGTGTGGGTCGGCTAGGGCTGCTATTAGGCGGTTGGTCCAGTAGAAGTCTTCTGTTGTCACATCCCCTGTGGTATCTCTTAGATAGGCTGGAGTGTCATCTACATTTGGATAAAATGGGACCATGGCGTTGTAGACATTTGATCCTAGGGCTAGCCATTCTAGGGCTTTTATGCCTTCTGGCATGTATGGCCTTATTTGGACTAGGCCTAGGAAGTTGTTTCTGTTGATGCCTATTGGTCTGAAGGCTCCTTTTTTGTCGGCGTACTTGCCATATGGGTCGTATTTTGTGCCTTGATAGTGGTGGGAGAGGACGTATTTTACATCTTCTGGTGTGATTTTTCTCTCTGGGACTCTTGACCAAGGTATGTCATTGTCATCTGGTCTGATGTCTGCATTTTCCCCATCCCAGATGTTGGACCTTGGGTTAAAGAATCTTTGGAGAATCCAGGCTCTTGGTGTGTTGTAGACGTGGTCTGCATCTGAATGGCTACCGAAGGCATCTCTTGGGTTGAGTATGCCATCTAGGGATAGGTCTAGGAAATTATCAGCGATAAAGTCTTTTAAATCTTTGGAGCAAAGGTGGTTTTCGCCCTTGCCATAAGCATCTTCTAGGTCAAAAGAGTCGATGCCTAGTTGGTTCGGCATGATTACATAGGAATCATCTGGGACTTTTTTGGCTATCCAGTGGTGGCCGCCGATTGTTTCTAGCCACCAGATTTCGTTTTCATCTTGGAAGGCTATACCGTTCATTTCGTATGTTCCGTATTCTTCAAGAAGGCTACCTAGTCTTAGGACTCCTTCTCTGGCTGAATTTATATAGGGAAGGGTGATGGTGACTATATCTTCTTCACCGATTCCTCCAATTTCTTCTGCTTTACCATCTTCTGCTTTTTTGTAGACTACAAGAGGGTCAGCTCCTAGGACTCTTTCGTTGGTGGTTAAGGTTTCTGTGGCTGTCATTGAGACGTTTTTCTCATTGACTCCGCAAGCTGCCCAGATTCCTTCATCATCTACTGCATTTGGCATGGCTGTGTAGGACATTGGATTATCTGGTAATTTTATCTCTACATGGGATAGGACTGATTTATATAAAGTTGGCTGGTCTTTCTTGTCAACTTTTATGAATTTTTTAGGACAATACTGGCCGCTGCCTGAATCTTCATTTCTAGCAACCAAGGTTGATCCGTCGTATGAGGCATTTTTACCTACTAATATTGTTGTACAAGACATTTTTTCCTCCTAATTTCTTATAGGATTAATATACGTCAAATTTTATTTCTATAAAATTTTCTTTTAAATAAATTTATAAATGTATTAAATTTTAATAAACGTATAATATGATTATAGATTTGAGGTAATTATGAATAGAGAAGAAAAATTAGAAAAAATTGTTGCTTACCTAAGAAGTGGGGAAAAGGACCCTGCTGATTTTAGGTTGGGTTTTGAAGTTGAACATTTTGTTGTGGATAAGGACACTTTGGAGTCTATTTCCTATTATGGGGAAAATGGCGTGGGGGCAAGCCTAAAAGACTTAAAAAATCTTGGCTATGAGGCCCTTGATGATTCTGGCCTTGCCCTAAGGGGCCATGGGGTGGATGTTTCTATCGAACCTGCCGGTCAATTTGAGCTTGCCATATCTGCCAAGGCCTCTGTAGAAGAACTTTATAGGCTCTATGAGGAAAATATGAGAAAAATTGTCCCAGTTTTTGAAAAAAGAGGTCAATTACTTGTAACCCTTGGCTACCACCCAAAGACTAAGATTGACGATATCAAGGTCATTCCAAAGGCTCGCTACGATTTTATGTATAAATATTTTGCTGACTTTGGGGGCGATATGGCCCACAATATGATGAAGGGGACGGCCTCCATGCAGTTTGCTGTAGATTATAAGGATGAGGAGGACTTTAGGAGGAAATATTTCCTAGCCTCAGCCCTTTCTCCTTTTATTTATTCTGTCTTTGATAATTCCTATATTTTCGAGGGAGAAATCTATTACGAAAGAAACCTAAGACAAACAATTTGGGATAATACAGACAGGATGAGGACTGGCCTTTATGATTTTTCCTTCGATCCCGACCTATCCTATAAAACTTATGCCGAAAGAATCCTTGAAACTCCAATGATTTTCATAAATAAGGATGGAGAAGATGAGTATGTAGGTAGAAAAACTCTTGAAGATTTAATGACAGAAGACAATGCTGATGCCCTTGTAGATCATGCCCTTTCAATCGTATTTCCAGATGTTAGGGCCAAGAAATATATAGAAATAAGGATGGCAGATGAGGTGCCTTTCCCTTATAATATGGCAGGCCTTGCCCTAATTAAGGGGGTCTTCTTTAATGAGGAGATTTTTGATAAGGTCTATGAGCTTTTTTCTGACATGGACTATGACATGGCCACTAAGCTTAAATATAACGCAGCTAGGATGGGGATTTTCGCCCTTTATGAAAATGTAGAGCTCTACCAACACGTCCTTGATATAATCGATTTGGTAAGGCCTGTTCTAAGTGAGTTTGAAAATAGGTTTTTAGATGAGCTTGAGGCCCTCCTAGACTTTGGCATCGTCCCAAGGGATATCTTTGCCAAAATCTATAAGGAAGACCCAAAAAGAGCCGTTTATGAATTTTCAGTCAATAAATTTGTAGAGGGACTCGATGGCTAAGGTCAAAAAAGCTTACGAATGTAAAAACTGTGGCCACACCCAAAATGTCTGGGCAGGCCAATGCCCATCATGCAAAAAATGGGGCAGCCTAATTGAAGTTACAGTCAAGGATACTAAGGGAAAAGCTCCTCAAATCCTAGATGATAAGGATGCAAAAAAGTTAAAAGACATTGAAATTAACGAATCTGAAAGGATTCACTCAGCCTATGAGGAATTTGATAGGGCTGTGGGCGGAGGCCTTGTCAGAGACTCTGTTTCAATCCTTACAGCAAGACCTGGAGCAGGCAAATCGACCCTCCTCCTTCAATTATCCAATTCTTATGCAAAAAGCGGCCTCAAGGTCCTTTATGTGTCAGGAGAAGAAAGTGAAAGCCAGATAAAATCAAGGGCCCAGAGGATAATGGATTCAGAGCCAGACAATCTTTGGATCCTATCGACCAATTCCATGGATTTGGCAATCAAGGAAATCAAGAAAATTGACGCAGATATCATTATCCTTGACTCCATCCAGACCTTTAGCCTCCAGGAATTTGACAACAAGCAGGGGTCTCCTACCCAGACAATAGAGGTGGCTGGAGCTGCTGTAAATTTGGCCAAAAATCCTGACAAGAAAAGGGCCTTCATCATGGTAGGCCATATGACAAAGACCGGTGAGATGGCTGGTTTAAGGACTCTTGAGCACTTGGTGGACACAGTCCTAATCCTAGATGGAAGTCCTGATGAAGACCTAAGAGTCCTTACATCAAGCAAGAATAGGTTTGGTAGAACAGGTGAGATTGGCCTATTTTCAATGGATGAAGAGGGTCTAGTGGAAATATCCAATCCAAGTGAGTATTTCATCACCCAAAGAGAAGTAGAAACCGAAGGATCAGCCATTTCAGTGACCAAGGAGGGGTCAAGGCTACTTGAAGTAGAGATAGAGTCCCTAGTTTCAAAGTCCTTCATGCCCTATCCCCAAAGGATCGGCGATAGCTTAAGGCGTGATGACCTAAACACCCTAATTTCAATCCTTCAGGAGCGTGCGGGCCTAAATCTTTTTGACTACAATGTCATAATAAAGACTACAGGAGGCCTAAAATTATCAGAGCCATCTGTAAACCTTGCTATAATCATGTCCATAGCTTCTTCTTATCTCAAAAAGACAATTTCAGATAAGACAGTCTTCATAGCAGAAGTGGGTCTTACTGGCGAGCTTAAAAAGGTCCCTCAGGTCAAAAATAGGGTAAAAGAGCTAGAAAGGCTTGGCTACAAAGAGGTATATTTAGCCAAAAACTCCCTAGATGCTAAAGACTTTAAGGAAATAAAGGTAAGAGAGCTTGCCAACATCAAAGAAGTCATTAAAGAAGTATTCAGATAAGCAAAATCAACGATGACAAGGTTTTTTTCTTGATAATTTTGTATAAATATGGTATACTTGGATAGAACAGAAGATAAAAGGAGAATAATATGAAAAAGAATATATTTTTAGTTGGAGCCCTTGCTCTAGTTTTAGCCGCTTGTGGCAATTCAGCTGACAAGGCAGATGACGCTAACAAAGATGCAGCTGCACCAGCAGAAAGCACAGAATCAGCTGAAAAAACTGGATCTGCAACAGCAGCTGGTTACGGTGGAGACATCAAACTTACTGTAAAAATGGAAGGTGACACAATCAAAGACATCACAATCGATGAAGATTCTGAAACAGAAGGTATCGGTAAAGACGCTCTTCCAAAATTAGTAGAAGCTGCAAAAGCTGCTAACAGTGCAGAAATCGACAACGAATCAGGCGCAACAGTAACAAGTGAAGCCTTCAAATCTGCCCTAAGTGAAGCTATCAAAAACGCAAAATAGGAAAAACTAAAGAGGCTATCTTATAGATAGCCCTTTATTTTAGAAAATATCATCTATAAATCATAGGAAAGGGGTAATATGAACAAATTTAAATCCATAAGCCTAGCCCTAGCCATGGCTATTAGCCTTGCAGCATGTGGCAATCAGGCGGCAAATGAGGCTAGCAAAGAAGAAGCTAAACCAGAAACAAAGACAGAAGAAGCAGCAAAAGAAGCTAAAGACCTATCTGGTATAAGCGGTACATATGAGGGAAGCGCTAAAGGTTACGGTGGCGAGATTAAGGTAAAGGTAAGCCTTGATAAGGGCGTAATCACAGCCATCGAAGCAGAACACAAGGAGACAAGTTCAGTAGGTGGAGCAGGACTTGAAAGAATCAAGGAAGAAGTCATTGCCAAAAATTCTACAGACCTAGACAATATTTCAGGTGCGACCATTTCATCAGCAGCCTTCCTTTCAGCAGTAAATTCTGCCCTAGAAGAAGCTGGAATCAAGCCAGAAGACCTAGCGGCTAAGGAAGATGAAAATGGAAGAGATGCCGAAATTACAACAGATACAGTAGTTGTAGGAGCAGGCGGAGCTGGACTTTCTGCAGCTATCCAAATGGCTCAAGATGGCAAAAATGTCACAATTGTTGAAAAAGCAGGGATTACAGGTGGTAACTCATCACTTGCTTCTGGTGGTATGAATGCTGCTGAAACAAAACTTCAAAAAGAAGAAGGAATTCCTGATACAGTAGAAACCTTTGTAGCAGATACAATGAAGGGTGGCCACGATAAAAACAACAAAGAGCTAGTTGAAAAAATGGCTCAAGAATCATCAGCAGCAGTTGATTGGCTAGAAGAATTAGGTGCCCCACTTAAACAACTTAAGTTCTCTGGTGGCCAAACAGAAATGAGAACCCACGCTCCAATCAATGACGAAGGCAAGTCAATCCCTGTAGGATCTTACCTAGTAAGCAAACTTACAGCCAAGGCCAAAGAGCTAGGCATTGAAATAGTTTATGATGCTAAGGCAGATAAGATTATCATGGAAGATGGTAAGGCAGCTGGTATTGAAGCAACATATCCAGACGGAGAAAAGCTAAAGGTAAATGCCAAGGCAGTAATCGTAGCTACAGGTGGTTTTGGTGCAAATAAAGAATTAGTTGAAAAATATAACCCAGACCTAAAGGGCTATGTGTCAACAAATGCTAAGTCAATCCAAGGTGATGCTATAGGATTTTTAGGAGATGTTGGGGCTAATTTCATAGATATGAAGGAAATTCAAATCCACCCAACAGTAGTCCAAAAGGACGGATCCTTAATCTCAGAAGGCCTAAGGGGTGAGGGAGCAATCCTAGTAAACCAAGATGGTAAGAGATTTGTAAACGAGCTTGAAACAAGAGATTTCGTTTCAAAAGAAATCCTAAGCCAAAAAGACCCATCAGCTTGGTTAATTGTAGACCAATCAATGATGGACCAATCATCAACAATTGCCAAATATTTCGAAAAGGGACTTCTCACAAAATGTGATGATTACAAGGCCCTAGCTGACTTAATTGGGGTAGATGAAGCCACAATCAAAGAGACAATCGAAGGCTGGAAGCAAATCGTTAAAAACAACCAAGACCCAGATTTTGGTAGAGAGGGCATGGATCAAACAAGAAGCGACCTATCAGTTGCTCCTTACTATGCAGTTCAAATCTCACCAGGCATCCACCACACCATGGGCGGGGTAGAAGTAAACACAAACTCTGAAGTCCTAGACAAAGACGGAAAGCCAATCCCAGGCCTATATGCAGCAGGTGAAGTCACAGGAGGCATCCACGGAGCTAACAGACTAGGCGGCAATGCAGTAACAGACATAGTTGTATTTGGTAGAAATGCAGCTAAAAACGCCGAAGAATATATAGGCAAGTAAAAGCTTTAAAGAGTCCTTAGGGGCTCTTTTCCTATGGGAAGTTCTCAAAGCCATCAGTCAGAAATATTTGATTTTTATAAATTCTAAAAGGTAGAAGGTGCGATACGTTCCTTAGCCTTCATCCTAGCTAGCCTCCTGGCTCTGGCTAGCTGGGCTAGGAAGGGGTCTTCTGCTTGAAATTTAGAAAATTTTCCTAGCTTTTTGCGAGTCTTTCCCTTAGCCCAATCGTCATAGGCACCTGACCTGATTTTCTCATAATTATTCAAAAAATAAGTAAAGCTAATGACAAAATCGCCCACTTCGCCCTTTAGGAATTTGCTTTTGTCTATGGACTTGATTGTAGAAATGAGGTCATCTTCTCCATAAGTTTTGATTAAAAGGTCAAGCCTTGCTTGATATTTGCTAGAGTCACTTATCTTAGCAATCTTTCCACCCAAACTATTCCAAAAATCTATGGGTGTCTTAGTCTTATTCATACTTGTATTATTAATACTTGTCTTATTATCCTTAAAGTCTCCTTCAAGACCCTCCCTTAAGTCTTCTTCAAGAGGGCCCTTTAAATCTTCTTTCATATCCTCTTTAAGATTTCTTGTAGGCTCTTCATTTCCTAAATCATTTACAAAAAGCCTTCTTTCCTCGATGCACTTAGTATTTTCTCTGTATTTGTATTCGGCTCTTATATAAGAAAGCTTGATTAGCTTATTTATCCATTTTGAAACTGAGGTGACAGATGTGGATAAGGCTTCAGCAAAATAGGCATTTGTGGCATGGCAATAGCCCTTTTTCTGTGCTAGGGCTAGAATTTCTGAATATATTATCTTTTCATTTGCTAATAATCTTTTATCATACCTAACATCTGCAGGTAATATTGTGTAATAAGTATTGGTCATTTCTTCTCCTTTAATATTTAAGTCTGCTTATATATAGCAAAAATGAGAAAAATGTCCCGATTTTTAGATAAAAAAATCCCCTTTCGATTGAAAGGGGGAAGATCTATTTGCTTGCTTTAATTCCTGCAAGGGTTCCGTCAGCTACTGCTGTGGCTATTTGTTTTACATCTTTAATTCTTACATCGCCTGCAAAATATAGGCCAGCAATCATGGATGAAATTTCTTCATCAAGGAAGGTATTTTTGACATTTGCAAGGTCTTTTATGAGGTCTGTGGAGCCATTTTGGCCGATTTGTACATAGATTTCTATGCCATTTTCATCGCAAATCGCACAATCATCTAAGATAGCCTTTACACATTTATAATCCCTTATTTCAAGGTCTTTAAGGCTTGTAGATGTGTGGACTTTTATTTTATCTGATGCTTCGATTTGCTTTTTAAATTCGTCAATGCACATAAGGGCATTTTGGTTTTGGACTATATGGACTTCCTTGGCAAATTTTGCAATATATAAAGCCTCCTTGCTTGCTCCATCTGATCCACCATTTACAATGACAGTTTTACCTTTTAGGCTTTCTTCGTTGCCATATGGCCAATGTTTAACATCAAAGCCCTTGTAGTCTATATCAAGCTCTTTTAGCTTGGAGCCTGCAGCATAGATTAGCTTTTTGCTCTCATAGGAATTTTTGTCTGTCTTTACAAGGAAAAAGTCGTCCTTTTTCTCTATAGATAGGCATTCTTCATAAGTTACATCGATATTAGAAAAGGCGAGCTGGTCTTTTAGTTTTTGTGAAAATTCCTCACCTGATTCATTATCGGCAAGGCTAGCATAATGACTAACTTTGGAAACATGGCTAATAAGGCCACCTACCCTATCTTTTTCTAGTAAAAGTAGGTCCTTGCCACGAGCCTTTGCATATAAGGCAGCGCTTACACCGGCAGGGCCTGCTCCAATAATTATTATATCTTTCATTTTTTTCACCTCTTTATTACTATCTGATAGAAATAATCAATTGCAAGTATTTTTCAAGATTTTTTTATGAATTTTTCAAAGAAAGCTAAGCTATCCTTACAAAATATTTAATTAAGAAAAAACAAAAGAAGGTGTACAATAGACTTATGAGAAAGATTAGAAATTTATTAATTATTATTTTAACCTTGGCCCTAGGGCTATATATCGGCCTTAGGATTAGGAAAAAGATTGAGAATGACAAGTATATATCAAAAGCAGTTTATGTTTACAATTTGACTGATGATAAGGAGGTCCTAGCCAAAAATGAGAACATGACCCTGCCAATGGCTTCCCTTACTAAGATAATGACTGTAAGGGTGGCTCTAAAGCATATAGATGATCTGGCAGGCCTTGCGCCAATTGATGTTGGGGCCTATCAGAGGGCTGTCAATATGAATGCCTCGATGGCAGGCTTTGTAGGAGGTGAAACCACCACCTATAGAGACCTTCTCTATGCAACCATGTTGGCATCAGCAGGAGAAGCTGCAGATTCCCTTGCCATAAATGTGGCAGGGGCCATGGGAGATTTTGTAAAGATGATGAATGATGAAGCAAAGAATCTGGGCCTTAAAAACACCTCCTACGCCAATGCCGATGGGATGGATGATCCAGAAAATTACCAGTCAGCCAAGGATTGTGCCATGCTTATCAAAGATAGCCTAAATGATGGCAATTTCAGGGCAATCTTTACCAAGAAAGAATTTCAAACAACCCCTACAGCTGACCACCCAAATGGGGTATATATAGAATCAACCATCTTTAGACACCTCAAAGATTACCATCAAAACGGCTTTGAAATAATCGGAGGCAAGTCAGGTACAACCGATAATGCTGGACTTTGCTGGGCGACACTGGCAGAAAAGGATGGAAAGGAATATATTGTAATAGTAATGGGAGTGCCTTATAGCGACATAAATAACCTAGGCGATTCCCACATCCAAGAGACACTTAGGATACTTGAAAATATAAGGTAGGTAGAAATGAAAGTATTATTTTTAAAAGGCGACTATCGTGAAAAAATCTGGGGCGGAGACAAGCTAAAAAATATCTTTAAGCTTGATGTATCAGATGGAAAAGTAGGAGAATATTGGGGCGTATCAGGCATGCCAGGCGAAAGCTCAGTCATCACTAATGGAGAATTAAAAGGCAAGACTTTAAGAGAAATCTATAGAGATAAGAAAGACCTTTTTGGAAATCCCAAAGAAGAAGAATTCCCACTTCTAGTCAAGCTCATAGATGCAGGAGATGACCTATCAATACAAGTCCATCCAGATGATGAGATGGCCGCAAGACTTCATGGAGCAAAGGGAAAGACTGAGTGCTGGTATATTTTAAATGAAGATCCTGCCTCAATTATCTATGGCCTAAATGTAGATAGTAAGAAAGAAGCCATAAAATTAATAGATGAGAGAAAATGGGATGAACTTTTAAAGGAAGTTTCAACAAAGCTAGGAGATTTCTTCTTTGTAAGGTCTGGTACAGTCCATGCCATAAAAAAGGGATCTTTAATCCTAGAAATCCAACAAGCATCAGACATCACCTATAGGCTTTATGACTATGATAGAAAAGATGATGAGGGAAAACTAAGAGACCTCCACCTAGAAGAATCCAAAGAAGCTATAAAAATTATAGAAAACGAAGATAAGATAGTAAATGAAGAAAAAGATGGTTATGACCAACGAATCCTCACATCAAATGAGTATTTCCAGGTTAGAGAGATGACCATAAAGACTTCTGCCAAGCTAGAAAGAGATAAGCTATACCTCTTAGAATTTGTAGTAGAAGGCCAGGGAGAAGTCCTTGTAGATGGAAAGACTTACCCACTTAAGAGGGGAGATTTCTTTATAATCACAAATGAAGCTAAATCTTATGAATTTAAGGGCCAGATGACCCTTGTTGAGTCAAATCCGGTAGACTAAAAATTTTAAAATTAATAGACCATTAGAAATAGGGCATCAAAGCTGGTCTATTTTTTTGCCTATTTTGCCTTTTAATTAGGTAAAACATTTTCCAAAAATAAAAATGAAAATATTTTCATAATTAGAACTTGATGCATAAAAATTATGAAAATGTGTTTATTATGCGATTCACTTGCATTTTTTATGCAGATGTTATAAAATAATATTTAGAAGAAAGGGATAACATTGGTAGAAAATCCTTTTCATAAGATGACAAGGAGAAAATATGGCTAATTTAAAATTAGAGCACATTGATAAGATTTATCCAAATGGTGTTCAAGCGGTATTTGACTTCAATTTGGATATTGAAGATAAAGAATTTATAGTTTTTGTAGGCCCATCCGGTTGCGGCAAATCCACCACCCTCAGGATGATAGCAGGCCTTGAAGAAATTTCTGGAGGAAGTCTTTACATAGATGGAAAGCTTATGAATGAGGTAAGCCCTAAAGATAGAAATATTGCAATGGTTTTCCAAAACTACGCCCTCTATCCACACATGACCGTCTTTGATAATATGGCCTTTGGGCTTAAACTACAAAAGGTAGATAAGGCTGAGATCAAGAAAAAGGTCGAAAAGGCAGCCGAGATGTTAGAGCTAAAAGAATATCTAGACAGAAAGCCTGCGGCCCTTTCAGGTGGCCAAAGACAAAGGGTAGCCCTAGGTAGGGCTATAGTTAGGGAAGCTAATATTTTCCTAATGGATGAGCCACTATCAAACCTTGATGCCAAGCTTAGGGTCCAGATGAGGACAGAAATTTCCAAAATCCACGACCAGCTTGACACAACCACAATCTATGTAACCCACGACCAAACAGAGGCCATGTCCATGGCTACAAGGATTGTCGTAATGAAAGATGGCTACATGCAACAAGTGGGCACTCCAGAAGAAATCTATGACAAGCCTGCCAATATTTTTGTTGCAAACTTCATCGGTTCCCCTCCAATGAATTTCTTCAATGGAAAGGTAGCAGGCGGCAAAATTACAATCGGCAAGGAAGAAATCCCTGTAAATGATGCCCAAAAAGAGGCCATCAAGCCTTATGAAGGAAAGGAAATAATCATAGGCATAAGACCAGAATCCTTTGCCGTAAATCTAGATGAAAAAAGTGGAAAATCAATAAAAGCAACCATAGAAAACATTGAAATGCTCGGAGATGAGTCAATCCTTTATGCCCAAGCTGAGGAAGCTGCTAGCCAAATAGCAGTCAAGGTCCAGGGCAAGTTTAAGGGGGTTGAAAAGCATGATGAGATAAATCTTGATATCAACCTTGATGAGATCCACCTTTTTGATAAAGACACAACTATGAGAATTATCTGATGGAGTCCTTGTCAAAATCCCTAGGTGCCCTTGGAGAGATAATAATATTTATCGTCCTTTCCCTAATCTACACGAGCCTGATACTCTTGCCTATAATTTTGATAAATCTTTTGATAGATAAAAGCCTCATTTCCTATATTTTCCTATTTGTGCCCCTTATAGGACTTTTAGGCCTTGCTATAGAAAGGGCCTTTATAGGAACGGGGAATGTATTTGTAAATCAAAAATCATTTTATAGACCATATTTTAAAGAGCTTTTTTCTACTAGGCCCATCAAAAAATATGCGACTTATTGCCTTTTGCTTAGTCTATATTTTTACTCCTGTGATTCTTTGAGAATTTTGGAAAATGGGATTTTAGGCCTTTTTATCCTTAGGATATTTTTGAGCCTAGCCTTTAGAAATATAATTTTCTATACCATCCTCCAAAGGGCCTTTAGAAAAGAGCTGGGATTTGTGGAAACTATCAAAAATTCTGCCATCCTTACTTTAAAATATCCCCTATATGCTATAATTATCTGCCTGGTATGGGGTCTAATCGAAGAGCTAATGATAAAAAACGCCCTTTGGACCTATGTGCTAGTGATAATTTTAGGCTTTATGGGCAATTTCATAAACCAAAGTAAAGTTAAAAACTTATAAGGAAGGTTAAAATGGATAATAAAAACTTGGGTCAGACTAAGGTCCTTGACCAAAAAGAATTAAAAGAAAGAAAGAAAAAAGCCAAAAAACCATTTAGCCAAAGATTTAAAAAGAACCTACCTCTGATGGCCTTCTGCCTGCCAGGTTTCATCTGGTTTGCAATAATGAGCTATCTACCAATGTTTGGGGTCATCATCCCCTTCAAAAATTATAAGGTATTTTCTAAAAATTTCTTTTACAATCTCTACCACAGCGATTGGATTGGATTTGATAACTTCAAGTTCTTCTTCCAGTCTAACGACGCTTGGGTGATCATAAGAAATACAATTTTGTACAATGCTACTTTTATAGTTGTAAACATTGTTCTTGCAATGTTTACAGCTATAGCCCTCCATGAGCTTTTAAATAGGAAGGCTGCGAAGTTTTACCAAACTTCTCTATTCTTGCCTTACTTTTTATCATGGGTAGTTATTTCTTATGCAGTATTTGCATTCTTATCACCAGATAAGGGTCTTTTAAATGCCCTCTTGACAAAATTCGGTGGCAAAAATATAAATTGGTACACCACAAAGACCTGGTGGCCAGTCTTCTTGGTAATAATCAATGCCTGGAAGGGCCTAGGCTACAATACAGTAGTCTATCTATCAGCCCTATCAGGAATCGATAAGACCTATTATGAGGCGGCGGTTATGGACGGGGCTAGCAAGTGGGAGCAGATCAAATACATCACCATCCCAATGCTTAAGCCAGTTGTGACAGTTTTGTTTATAATGAGTCTGGCAAATATCTTCAGGGCAGACTTTGGTTTATTCTACCAAGTGCCAAGAGATTCTGGACCACTTTATGCTGTTACAAACGTAATCGATACCTATGTATTTAGGGCCCTTATGAAAAATGGAGATATAGGCCTATCATCAGCAGTTTCACTCTTGCAATCAGCTGTTGGAGCAATCTTAATAATTGGAGCCAATAAGCTAGTCAAGAGATACGACCCACAAAGGTCCCTATTCTAGGAGGATATCATGCAAGAAATAAAAAGTAAAAAGCATTATGATCCCTTAGAAGTATCTAGGGCAAGCAATATCGGCCTAAATATATATTTGATTCTTTTGACCATATCGGCAATCTTGCCTTTCCTCTTTGTCTTTGTCATATCAATCACAGATGAGGCAACCCTTGCCACAAACGGCTACAGCTTATTTCCGAAACAGATAAGCTTTGATGCCTACAAGCTAATCTTTAGGTCAGGATCAACAATAATTCAGGCCTATAAGGTGTCAATCTTTATCACAGTGGTAGGTGTAATCCTTGCCCTATGTTTGACAACCCTTTATGCTTACGCCCTATCCAGAGATGACTTTGAATTTAAGGGATTTTTCACAAAAGTATCTACAATTCCGATGCTATTTTCAGGCGGACTTGTAGCAAGCTATTTAGTAATGACACAGTTTTTAGGACTTAGAAACTCAGTGTGGGCCCTAATTTTGCCCCTACTTCTAGGCACCTTTAACATAATAATAATGAGGACATTTTTCCAAACGTCCATCCCAAATGCCCTAATAGAGGCGGCAACCATAGACGGAGCTAACGAATTTCAGATATTTTTCAAAATCGTCCTTCCCCTATCCTTGCCAGTCCTTGCCACAATCGGACTATTTTTAACACTAGGCTATTGGAATGATTGGTACAATGCCATGCTTTATATAGATGACTTAAATAAAATACCAGTCCAATACCTGTTAATAAGAGTACAAAATTCAACGGCCTTCCTCGCATCTAGAGGTAGCCAAATAGGAGGTGTAGCCAATCAAGCAATGAAAACTTTGCCACAGGAGACTTTAAGAATGGCCATAGTAGTTATAACAACAGCGCCAATTGCCATAACCTATCCATTCTTCCAAAGATACTTCATAAGTGGTCTAACACTTGGAGCAGTAAAAGAATAATTCATTAAGGAGGAGATTATGAATTTAGTTAAAAAATTTGCTTACACATCAATGGCACTAATGCTCGCTTTAGGAATTTCTGCATGCGGAAACAATGAAAAGCCAGCTGAAGAAACAAAAAAGACAGAAACAACAGAAACTGCAGAAAAAAAGGATGATAAGAAAACCGAAACTGGTGACATCCCAACCCTAACCTATCTTAACATCGGTACCCCACAAACAGGTACAGAAGAAACTGTAGCAAAAATCAACGAATACCTCGATGAACAAAAAGCAGGTTACCACCTAAACCTAGTATTCTACGATTGGGGTGACTATGAACAAAGACTTCAACTAGCTTCATCAACAGGTGAAGATTGGGATTTAGCCTTCACAGCAAGCTGGGCAGGCCCATATAAGACATTAGTATCTCAAAATGCTCTAATGGATTTAACAGAATTAATAAAAGGTAAGGAATTTGTAGACCTAATCAACCCAGACATGCTAAAAGGCGTAAGCATGAATGATAAAATCTACGGTATACCTGCAGCTTATCCAGGTGTAGTAGCAGCCAACCAATTTGTATGGACAAAATCCATGGTTGATAAATACAACATCGACTACAAAAACATCAAAAACATCACAGAACTAGAACCAATCTTTAAAGAAGTAAAAGAAAAAGAAGGCATGCAATATCCATTTGGCGTATCAAAAGACTTCTTATTTGCAATGCCAGAACCAGAATACGTTGTAACTGACGGTGTAGCTGTAAAAGAAGAAAATGGCAAACTTGTAGCCTACAACCGCTATTCAGCTGACCTATTCAAAGAACAAATCATGAAGATGAAAGAATACATGGACAATGGATATATTTCACCATCAGCACCACAAGTAGAACCTGGAACAGTAATGCCAGAAAATGAAGTGCTTCTAACAGAAGGTGAAGGAGAACCAGGATCAGCAGCAATCTGGTCAGTAGCACCACGTAATGATGTAGTTTCAAACATAGTAGGCGAAAAAATAGTAGTATCAAACGACAAAGCCCAAGGTAAGATGGTATCAATCAACTCTCAATCTGACAAGGCAGAGCTAGCCATGGACTTTATCAATAGAATGTTCACAGACAAGAAATTACAAGACATGTTATGCTACGGTATCGAAGGCAAAAACTTCGAATACAAAGACGGCAAGGTTGTAAAACACAACAAAGATGCTGACGGCATAGACAATGACTACGACGTACCAGCCTTTACCTTCCTATCAGCACTAAATAGAACACCACTAGATGGTGCACCAGGAATCGGCGATGAAGAATTTGATAAGGAAGCAAAAGAATTTGAAGAAAGACTAGCACCATCTCCAGTTCTAGGCTTCACCTTAGATGAAAGCAAAATCGCAACAGAAATAGCAAACATCCAACAATCAGTAAACGAATACACCATCAACCTAAAAACTGGTGCCTTCGATGAAAGCTATTATGACGAATTCCTAGAAAAACTAAACGCAGCAGGAATTGACAAGGTAATAGAAGAAGTTCAAAGCCAATTAGACGCTTGGAATAACAAATAGTAGAAAATTAGAGGGGCGGTTGCTAAAGTAAATATAATCCCCACACTAGTGGGGATAGATATTTACAAGGGGCAGCAGCCCTTTATCTTTTCAAAGGAAAATGAAAATATTTTCATTTTAAAGATTAAAATAGGAGTGAATATGTTAGAAAAAAGAGGGGTAATAGAAGGATTTTATGGAATACCTTGGAGCTTTGAAGATAGATTATCAATGATAGAATTCCTATCAGACATAGGGATGAATCGCTATATCTACGCACCTAAGGATGACCCTTATCACAATATAAAATGGAGAGAAGCCTATCCAGATGAAAAGCTAGCTGAGCTTAGTAAACTAGCTTCCCTTGCCAAGGAAAAGTCAGTGGACTTTATCTGGGCCATCCATCCTGGACAAAATCTAATAAAATTTGACGACTACGATGCAGAAATCAAAAAGCTCTTTGCCAAATATGATAGGCTCCATGAGGCAGGAGTTACATCTTTTGCCCTTTGCATGGATGATATCGATAGGGATTTGGCTTACGAGCAAAGAGACTTCCACCTAAGACTTGTAAAAGATATCTTGGCCCACCTAGAAAATTTTGAAAATAAAGAACTTCTCTTTGTCCATCCTTGGTATAATTCAGCCTGGATAGACCAAAAGGGAGAAGAATATTTTAATCTCTTAAGGGGTCTTGATAATTTATCCATCATGTGGACAGGCTATGATGTAGTTGTTCCAATAATAAAGGCATCCAATGACAAATTTATAGACCTTTTTGGTAAGGAAGCTGACATTTGGCTTAATTGGCCTGTCAATGATTATCTAAGAGATCAAATCTTTATGGAAATTTTTGAGTTTTTTGACTCAAGGGATGTCAATTACAAGTCTATCCTCTCAAATCCAATGAACCAGGCAGAGCTATCCAAGATTTCAATCTACCAAATAGAAGACTTTGCCAAGGACCCAAAGGCCTACGACCCTCTAAAATCCTTTAAGGCAGCCCTTTCTTATGTTGATAACAAGGTGGCTGAAGACCTATATATAATCTCTGATTCCTTCTTTGGATCTGGGGTTTATGATAGGTTCACTGAGAGAAAATACCAGGAAGATGGGGAAATATTAAAAGCCTACCAAGACAATGATTATAAAAGGCTTGAGGCCCTCATTGATAAAAAACTAGGAGCAATCGACTCTTATTTTAAAAATTACACAAATGAAAAATTATATGAGGAAGTAAAGGAATTTTTCAAATCCCTTTCTTATCTTTTAAAAGCAGTCAAGGCTCTACTTGATGGCAATTTAGAAAAGGCCAAAGACCTTTATAAAAAGACAGAAGATTGCAAGGTGGAAATTTATACAGAATTTACCCAAGATAGGCTCGAACAAAGACAGGTAAAGACCTCCAGAGTCCTTGAAAAAATCTACGAAGACCTAAGATTAGGATATGACCAATGAAAAAGACTGTCCACATTGTAAGCCACACCCACTGGGATAGGGAGTGGTACCTGCCTTATGAAAACCACCACATGCGTCTAATTGACCTGATGGATGGAGTCCTTGAGGCCTTTGAGGACCCAGACTTTAAATATTATTGGCTAGATGGCCACTATCTTCCTATAGAAGATTATCTTCAGGTCCGCCCTCAAAATAAGGAAAAAATTAAAAATCTGATAGAAGCTGGCAAGCTCAAGCTAGGCCCTTGGTATATCCTCCAAGATGCCTTTCTTACAAGTGGTGAATCTAACCTTAAAAACCTAAGCCTTGGCATTAAAAATATCAAAAAGTGGGGACATCCTTCAATGATTGGATATTTCCCAGACACCTTTGGCAATATCGGCCAAGCCAGCCAAATCCTCAAAAAAGCAGGGATAGACGTGGCATATTTTGGCAGGGGAGTCAAGGCTACAGGCTTTGACAATGTAGTGATTGAAGATTTCACCTCAAAAAATTCTGAAATTTATTGGCAAAGCCCCAATGGCGATAAGACCCTAAGCGTGCTTTTTGCAAATTGGTATGCCAATGGCCTTGATATACCAGAAGATGAGGATGAACTTAAGGCCTACATGAATAAACGCATAGCCGATATGGAAAAATACGCATCTACAAACCAGCTTCTTTTAATGAATGGCTGTGATCATTCACCAGTCCAGAAAAATATTGGACAAATCATAAAAAAGGCCAATGCCCTTTATGAAGATTATAATTTCATCCATTCAAATTTAGACCTTTATTTTAAGGCTCTAGAAGAGGAGGTAGGAGACCTTGATACAATCAAGGGCGAGCTTAGAAGCCAGGCAACTGATGGTTGGTGGACCCTAAATTCCACATCCTCATCTAGGTATTACCTAAAAAAATACAACAAGAGCCTGGAGATGCGTTTTGAAGAAATTCTCCAGCCCCTCTTTACCCTTTTTGTGGATGAGGATGCCTATCCTCAGCAAAAGCTAGATTATTTCTACCAAGAATTAGTCAAAAACCATCCCCACGACAGCATTTGCGGCTGTTCCATAGACTCAGTCCACGATGGCAATCTCAGACGCTTTAAGAGTGTATATGATGGTCTTGATTATTTAGAAGACTTTGCCAAGAAAAAAATCAGGGAAACAACAGCTAATGCCAATAATCATGCCATTTGCATAATAAACACCCTCCCTTATAAGAGGATGAAAGAAGTGCTAACAGATATCGAAATAGATAGGAAATTTTTCGGCATAGATTATCCAGAAGTTTATGATGAACTTGCGGGAAAAGCTGTCCCATCATTGAAATTAGTAGATGAAGACGGAGTAGAAATCCCTGCAGAAATCACCTACCTAGGCACAGGCTTTGGCTATATCTTGCCAGATGATAAGTTTAGAAAGCCATATTTTGCAAATAGGGCCAGAGTCAGGTTTACCCTAAAACTAAAAGCCTTTGAGAAAAAAATCTTAAGGCTAGTTTCTGGCAAATCTTCCTTTACATCTAGGGAAATAAATGAAAAAACAATAGAAAATGACTTTTATAAGCTAGAGATAAATGATAATGCTAGCCTAAATATTTATGACAAAAGCTCGGGATTGACCTTTAAAAACGTCCTAGCCATCGAAGATACAGGCGATATAGGCAATGAATATATCTATAGGCAATCGACAGATGGGGCAAGGATTCTTGGCGGCAAACTAATCGACCAAAAAATTATAAGAGAAAATGATCAAACAATTATTAAACTAAGGGAGACTTTTACCCTTCCAAAATCAGCCGAAGATAAGCTTTTAGCCGAGCAAATCCGCCTTAACGACATCACACAGAGAAGGGCTAATAGGGCCAGTGACTTAATAGAGATGACCATAGATAAGGAAATCACCCTATATGATAAAAATATCCCTCTTAAGGTCAAAATCAGCCTTAAAAACCTTGCAAAAGACCACAGGATGCGCCTCCTCTTTGGTCATAATCTGGCAACAGACAAGGTCTATGCAGAATCTATCTTTGAATGTGTAGAAAGAGATGCCTATCCTCCACAGACTTGGAAAAACCCAGACTATTCCCAAAATTTCAACCGTTATGTCCAGGTCATGGATAATGATAAAAAGGGCTTTGGAGTATCTGCAGTTGGTCCTGCCGAATATGAGATGGTAAGGGGCGAAGGCCTTTATATAACCCTCTTTAGGTCAGTAGGAGAGCTAGGTGATTGGGGATATTTCCCAACACCCGATGCCCAGCTTATAAAAGATGACTTATCTGAAATGACCTTTGACTTCTACTTTGCAGGCTTTGAAAATGATTTTGATAAAAATAGGCAAGATATTTTACAAGCCAGGGTGGATTTTGTAAGCCTTGGCCTAGATAAAAACGAAATCGAGAAAAAAGATACAAATCTTCCTCAAATCGACCTGGGAGATAATCTTTTCTCAACCTTATATAGAAATGACAAGAACGAGCCAATCCTAAGAGTCTTCAATCCAGGAGAAAGCCCTAAAGAGCTTGACCTTAAGGCAGTCGAATATGACATCTTAGGAGATGTTAAGATAAAAGATGAGATTGATAAAATCTTGCCAGGCTTTGAGATTAAAACATACAGATTGGAGCTTTGATGAAAGAAATTGTAAGAGACTTGGTGGAGAGAGTTGAAAAATCCGACCAGCTTACCGATGAGATTAAAAAGATTTTTAAAAAAGCCATTAACAACACTTTCACCACCACCATAAAAGAAACTGATAGGGGTGATGCCTTTGTAATCACTGGCGATATAGAGGCCATGTGGCTTAGGGACTCATCTGGCCAGATTAGACCGCTTTTTTATATAGACAGCAAGGAGGCCAATGACCTTATTAAAAAAGTCCTCGCCAGACAAATCTTTTGCCTAGATAAGGACCTTTATGCCAATGCCTTTAATATCGAAGCAAATGGCAGATGTTGGACTGATAAGGATATAACAGATTTTGAATCTCCTTGGGTTTGGGAGAGAAAATACGAGCTAGACTCCCTTTGCTATGTAATGGAGCTTGCCTATCTTTATTATGAAAAGACCAAGGACGGGACTATTTTTGACGGGGGATTTTTAAGGGTTTTGAATGATATGGTAGACCTTATAAAATTAGAGCAAAACCATGACAATTCTCCCTACATCTTTGAAAGACCAGACCCATGGGCCCCTAGCGATTCGCTAAGGGGTGGTGCGAGGGGGACTGATGTTGGCTATACAGGCATGTCCTGGACTGGCTTTAGGCCAAGTGATGATTCCTGCATCTACCAATATCTAATCCCAGCCAATGCCTTTTGCGTGGTAGCCCTAAGAAGGCTTGTTGCTTGCCTAGATGATCAGAGTTTGGCAAATGAATTATCAGAAAAAATGAAAAAATTGGCAGATGAGATAGATTGCGGAATCAAAAAATATGGAATAGTAGAAGATGATGATTTTGGCAAGGTCTACGCCTATGAAACAGACGGTCTAGGCTCTTACAATATCATGGATGATGCCAATATCCCAAGCCTCTTATCCCTTCCATATTTGGGCTATGTCGCAAAAGATGATCCAATTTATCAAGCTACCAGGGCTCTTATCCTTTCAGACAAAAACGAAAATTATTATGAAGGGACGGCTGCAAAAGGCATCGGTTCAAACCACACTCCAGAAAATTACATCTGGCACTTGGCCCTATCCATGCAGCTTATGACAGCTACCGATAAAAAAGAGCAGGAAGAAATTCTTGGATATTTTGAAAAAACCCACGCAGGCACCTATTTGTGCCACGAGGGTTTCGATAAGGATGATCCAGAAAAATACACCAGAGATTGGTTTTCCTGGTCCAATTCAATTTTTGTAGAGGCTGTCCTAAGCTACTTAGGCATAGAAATGATAAAGGCTAGTTAAGATAGGCCTCGCAAATCATATCAAGCATAAAGGTTACAGGAAATATTTTTGAAATCTTGTAGGAATATTTCGGATAGGGTGGAAGGATGATGGCAAGGGAAGCTTCTTTAGCAAGGGTCGACTCCCCATCTCCTGTGATGGCAAGAATCTTGGCCCTATTTGCCTTGGCATTGTCCACTCCTTCAAGGAGGTTGTGGTTTTCTCCAGAAAGGGAAATTGCAATCAAAAGGTCATCTTCTGAAAGCCCCTTGCTAAGTAGATTTATAGAATAAGGCTCCTTGGCATAGTCGGTATTATCAAGGCCGATTTCGCCAAATTTGTAGACAAATTCATTGGCACAAAGGCCAGATGAGCCAATACCAATTACGGCAATCTTACCAAAACTGGCAAGGCTTTTGATAAAGTCAATAGTTCTATCATCAAAGGCCTTGCAAGAATCTATAAAATTCTTGTAGATTTCCTGGCTTAGGGACTTGGGACTTTGCAATTTTTGGGAAATCTTAAATTTAAGCTCAGAATATCCATCAAAGCCTAGCTTTTGGGCAAAGCGGGTAATAGTCGAATTTGAAAGCTCTAATAAATTTGCAAATTCACCTATATGAAGCTTGGCAAGGTCTAGGTCCATATCCTTGATTTTATCAACAATCACCCTTTCAGATTTTGATAGCTTTATAGATTTTGAGCTTATGATATCCATAATGAAATTATAAGTAGTATTTGTCATCTAATCACTCCTAAGATAATTATAACATAAGAAGGGAATTATGTATTTAGTATTTGATATAGGTGGGTCATCCACCAAGTATGCACTGATTGAAAATGAAAAAATAATAAAAAAAGATTCTGCCAAAAGCCTTCCAACTATGGACGAATTTATCAAGTTTTTGGAAGAAACTGTAAATAAATTTGTGGCAGAATATGACATAGATGCCATTGGATTTTCTTCCCCAGGCACAGTTGATAGCAAGTCTTTCCACGTAGGTGGCCTTACAGCCTTAGGCTATCTTGATGAGAGAAATTTTGCAAAACATATAGAAGATAAATTTAAAATTCCGGTAGCCATAGAAAATGATGCCAACTGCGCAGCCCTTGGGGAAATTTATTATAAAGAGCTTGAAGAAAGCCTGGTTTGCTTTGTGATAATAGGCTCTGGCATAGGCGGGGCAGTGGTAAAGGATAGAGAAATCCTAAGGGGCCTTAGCCTAGAAAGTGGAGAATTTGGCTATATGCTTTTTAATGATTTTGGCAAGGTCAAAAACCTCTCCACCCTAGGCACACTTCCAAATATGGCAAGGGCTATTAAGGAAAAATATGACCTTGACCTTGATACCTACACTATTTTTGAAAACTACCTCAAAAAGGAAGAGCCTTGCTATAGCGAGGTAGATAAGATGTTTACCTACCTTGCCATGGGCCTATATAATATAGCCTATTCTATCAACCCAGAAATCATCTATATAGGCGGAGCGATTTCTGAAGATGAAAACTTTATGACTGCCCTAAAGGATAAGCTAAAAGATGACATATTTGCTGGTGTAAGCCTAAAAATAAGACCGGTGTCATTTTTCAATGACAACAACCTATACGGGGCCTATGCCAACATCAAACTAAGAGAAGAAAGGGAGAAGCTATGATAAAATTTCCTGAAGACTTTCTATTCGGATCTGCCACATCAGCTACCCAAACAGAAGGGGGAAATACTGATGGCAAGACTGATAATATCTGGGATTATTGGTACAGACAGGAGCCTTACAAGTTTCATGACTTGATAGGCCCAGAAAATACTTCCAATTTCTACCACGATTATAAGGAAAATGTCGAACTTTTGGCCAAAACTGGCCACAATTCCTTTAGGACATCCATCTCCTGGTCTAGGCTTATTCCAGCCATGGATGGGAAAGTAAACCCAAAGGCAGTCGACTTTTACAAATCATACTTTAAGGCTATCAAGGATAAAAATATCAAACTTTTTATAAATCTTTTCCACTTTGATATGCCTATGTATCTCCAGGAAATCGGGGGTTGGGCCAATAAAGAGGTCGTAGAAAAGTATGTAGACTACGCAAAGATTTGCTTTAAGCTCTTTGGAGAATACGTGGATTGCTTTTTTACCTTCAATGAGCCGATAGTCCATGTCGAATGTGGCTACCTTTATCAATATCATTACCCATGCGAGGTAGATCCCAAAAAGGCAGTCCAAGTAGCCTACAACACACAGCTGGCATCAGCCAAGGCCATAAAGGCCCTAAGAGACCTATATCCAAATAAAAAAATCGGCATAATCCTAAACCTAACTCCAGCCTATCCGAGAAGCAATCATAAAAACGACCTGGAAGCAGCAAGGATAGCAGACCTTTTTGCCCAAAAGTCCTTCCTAGACCCATCAGTCCTCGGGACTTATCCAAAAGAGCTTGTCGATATAATCAAAAAAGAAGACCTCACGCCAGATTTCACTGCAGATGAGCTAGAAATAATCAAAAACAATACTGTAGACCTCCTTGGGGTAAATTATTATCAGCCACTTAGAGTCATGGAAAATCCTTACACCTACAAGGATGATGCCATATTTATGCCTACTAAGTACTATCTGCCATACGATATGCCAGGTAAGCGCATGAACCCTTACAGGGGTTGGGAAATCTACCCTCAAGCTATCTATGACATAGCCATCAATATTAGGGACAATTACAATAATATAGACTGGTTTATCTCAGAAAATGGCATGGGAGTCGAAGATGAGGAAAGGTTCAGAAAAGATGGCAGGATAGAGGATGATTATAGGATTGACTTTATCAAAGAGCATTTGACCTACCTCAAAAAAGCCATGGATGAAGGGGCAAATTGCAAGGGTTACCATCTATGGACCTTCATAGATTGCTGGTCCTGGCTAAATGCTTATAAAAATAGATATGGCCTTGTAGAATATAAGCTTGACACCGGCGAGAGGATTATCAAAAAATCTGGAGCCTGGTTTAAGAAACTAAGCGAAGATAAGGGCTTTTAAGCTAAGGGAAGTTTATACAAGCGATTTCCAATTTTTCCTAAAATAGCTTATAATATAAGTAAGAAATCAAAAAGGAGTAATTATGTACGGGTCAATTGAATTAGGCGGCACCAAGATTAGGTGTGCAGTTTTAGATGAATTAGGCAATATAGTTAAGGAAATTAGGATAGAAACCTCAGATCCTAAGGAAAATATGAAGGATGTGGTAGATTTTCTAAAGGCCAATCCTGTAGAAAGCATCGGAATTGGAGCCTTTGGACCAATTGATGTGGACAAGGAGTCAAAAACCTACGGCTTTGTCCTAGAAACACCAAAAAAGCTTTGGAGAAATTTTGACCTTTTAGGTTCAATCAAGAAAGAATTAGACCTACCAATAGGCTTTACCACAGATGTTGGGGCAAGCGGAATTGGTGAATATAAGTACGGGGCAGCCAAGGACAAACGCTCTTCTCTTTACCTAACTATAGGTACAGGGGTTGGTGGCTCTTATATCCAAGATGGAGTCCTACTTGAGGGCTTCTCCCATCCAGAAATGGGTCACATAGAGCTTGCCAGAGAAGAAGGTGATACTGTAAAGGCCAAGTGCGACTTCCACGATTCTTGCTTTGAGGGCCTTTGCGCAGGACCTGCTCTAGAGCTAAGGACAGGGGTCAGGGGAGAAAATCTCGACAAGGATGACCCAGCCTTTGATATACTCGCCAGATATATAGCCAAGGGCCTTATGACCTACACCATGATCCTAAGACCACACATCATAATAATAGGTGGTGGTGTAGTAAATAAGGAAGGCATGATTGAAAAAATCAGAAGAGAATTTGCGAAACTTGATAACCACTATATAAATATTCCAAATCCAGATCAGTATATAGTCTTCCCAGAACTAGGCAATGAAGCAGGCCTTATAGGAGGCTATGTCCTAGCCAAGGATGCCCTAAAAGACGAATAAAAGATAAAAAAAGCTCTAGGCCAGCATTTAGCTAGCTTAGAGCTAATTTTTATTTAGATTTTGCTTCTAAAATTAGTTTTTGCTTTAAATTCCACAAGTCTTGGGAAAGGTCCACATAATAATTGTGTGGGCTATCATATCTTTTCACCTCATCCCAAAGGCTTGCTACTTCTTCTTTCCTGTATTCTGCGATTTCTTCAAGGCTTGGCTCATCGTAGACAAGCTCTCCCTTATCAAAGATTTGAACCTGCATCTCTCTAGCCTTAAAGTCCTTCATCTTTTTCATCTTCCAGGTAAAGAGTGGGTCAAAGATTACCATAGGCTTAGAATCATCCACTTTTTCCTCGGCAAGAGCTATATAATCAGCCTCGGCCTTGCCAGTTTTCTTGTCATAAAGCCTGTAGACCTTCTTAAAGCCAGGTGTCGTAATCTTTTCTACATTTTCAGATACCTTAATCTTAGCCTTCATATCCCCATCTTTTTCCATAGCAACAAGCTTATAAACTCCACCAAAAACTGGGTCAGATTTGGCGGTAATTAGCCTTTCGCCAATACCAAAGGAGTCAATTTGTGCTCCCTGGGCAAGGAGGGACTCGATTTTAAATTCATCAAGGGAATTGGAAGCGACAATGGTAAAGTCTTCTAGGCCATTTTCATCAAGTCTTTTCCTAACTTCCTTAGAAAGATAAGCTAAATCTCCCGAATCAATCCTAACTCCGCCTTTAAGTCCCTTTGGTACAAGCTCTTCCTTAAAGACCTTCATGGCATTTACAAGGCCTGATTCTAGGGTATCGTAGGTATCGATTAGGAGTATGCAATTATCTGGATACATCTTGGCATAGGTTTTAAAGGCTTCATATTCTGAGTCAAAGGCTTGAATCCAAGAGTGGGCCATGGTTCCTGCTGCCTTAAAACCGTATTTTTGTGATGAATAAGTGTTGGATGTAAGTGGGGCACCAGAAATAAAGGCAGCCCTAGCTCCTGTAATCGAAGCATCAGCTCCCTGGGCACGTCTAGCCCCAAATTCCATAACTAGCCTGCCCCTAGCAGATGAGACAATCCTGTTAGTCTTAGTTGCTATAAGTGAATTAAAATTCATTGACAAGAGTAAGTAAGTTTCTATAATTGAACACTCAATGATAGGGGCTTTGACAGTAATAATTGGCTCGCCAGGAAACATAACAGACCCTTCAGGAAAGGCCCACACATCGCCTGTAAACTTAAAATTAGATAAATATTCCAAAAATTCTTCAGAGAAATTTTCAGTCTGTCTAAAATATTCTATGTCATCTTCTGTAAAATGTAGGTTTTTGATAAAGTCGATTACATCGTTAAGACCTGCAAAAATAGCATAACCGCCGCCATCGGGGTTTTTCCTATAAAAGGCATCAAAGACTGCTACTTGATCCTTCATGCCATTTTCAAAATATCCAGCCGCCATTGTAAACTCATAAAAGTCACTAAGCATGGATAAATTTCTAATCTCGCTCATAAGCTCCTCTTTTCTATACTTTACTTATCTTTATACCCAAAAATTAGAAATTTGCTCCTAAATTTACAAAAAATTACCCATAAGGGGCTAAAACAAGTATATTAATCATAAGAAATGAGGAGAGACTTATGTATATATTTGATATAGATGGTACCTTGCTATACACAATAGATACCATAACTTACTTTATAAACGAAACTTTAAAAGCCTTTGGCCTTGGTGAGTGCCCAAAAGTCATGGTCGAAAAATTTGTAGGCAATGGGCCAGTAGTCCTTTGCGAAAAAGTCCTAGATTATGTAGGGGCAGAAAGGGATGCTTCCTACAGGAAAGATTTCCTAGATACCTACAACAAGGCCTATGATGACAACCCATCCCACCTTACCAGACCTTATGATGGGATAAAAGAAGTATTAGATAAGCTTAAAAAAACCGGCAAGCCCTTAGTATGTTTTTCTAATAAACCAGATGAAACCTGCAATAAGGTAATACCAGCAGTCTTTGGAGAAGGCTATTTTGACTATATCCTAGGATACAGAGAAGATTATAAGAGAAAGCCATCCCCAGAAGGCATCATGATCTTAAAGGAGAGATTTGGGGTAAATAATTCAGATATAATCTATTTTGGAGATAGCGAAGTAGACATAAAATGTGGCAAAAACGCAAGTATCTACACAGTAGCCTGCTCTTGGGGCTTTAGGGATAGGAAAATCCTAGAAGAAGGAAATCCTGATTTAATCATAGATGATCCAAAAGAAATGTATATAAGGAGGGCCTAAATGCAAATCCCACTAGTAAGAATCGACTCCCGCCTATCCCACGGCAAGGTCGTAGAGATATGGTGTGCAAAATACGGGATAGATAAGGTAATAATAGCAAATGATAGGGTAGCCACAGATGACTTTAGACAAGAAGTAATGAACCTAACCATCCCAGAAAATATAGAGGCGACCTACCTAAAAGTAGAACAAGTGAAAGATTTTCTAGAAAAACACCCAGGCGACTACTTCGCCATAGTAGAAAGTCCAGAAGATGCCGAAAAAATCGCGGACTCCGGCATAAAAATCGAAAAACTAAACATAGGTATAATCCACATGCAAGAGGGCAAAAAAAGCCTAACAGAAGAAGTGGCAGTAGATGATAATGACTTGAGGATATTTAAGAAATTAAAAGAGGCAGGCACAGAAATAGCTGTGAGACTTTCGCCATTTGCCAGCAAGAGATCCTTAGATGAGTTCTTCTTGCAATAATAAAAAGGGATTTTAGGGGACTTTCCCCTTAAAACCCTTTTTTTATTATCCAAGATAATAACTTTTTGCTTTATTATCCAAGATAATAGTATTATAAAGTTGTTCTCTTCGTAACTTAATCTCACAATGAATTATTGTCATCAAGCTGATGACTTCGCCAAAGGGGGAGGGACAAGACTTCTTCTTTTAGTAATACAATATCATATGGTATTTTTCTTCGTAATCTCATCACTTAATATTATATTATTATTTACTATTGAATCTTCGTTCCAAGGGGAGGCCCAAGAACCCTTTCGCATGGGTCCTCATCGGACGGAAACTCGTTTGCTACGCAAACTCCTTTGTGCTACCGCACTATGTCCCCCTTAAACCCCTCCCCGTTACACCCCACAAGCGACTCCTAAGGCGGAGTGCGAAAAGTGAAGATTGCCTAACGGCAATCCTCTATATTATGACGGATTACTTCGCATCTAACTAGCCTTATCCTTACTGATTTAAAATCAAAAGTCCCCTAAAAATCACAATCTAGCCCAACTATGAACTTTATATTTACTTGTCATCTCAGTAGTTACAGTATTTGTATTTAAGTATGGTTGTCAGTGTTATTTTCTAAACGGTGACTTTTGATTTTAAATCTCCTGAACTTGGGGATATTAATTTTTATCCTGAGAGATTTTTAACGACAAATCGAATCTAAGGCTCGTTTTACTCTGCATAAGTCCTTCCATAGCTCAGCTTCGCTAGGATAGGGCTATAGCCTATGGCAAACATTGCTATAAGTAGAGCTGGGAAAAAAATCTAAAGAATTACTTAATTAAAATCGTAGATTATTTTAAATCAAGGAAGCGTTAAGAAAATTTTGTTGAGCGTAGCGAATCTAAATTTTTAGCTGACGAGATTTGAAATAATAGATTTTGAACCAGTATGAATAGCAGTCATGTACCTAAAGTTTGCGTAGCAAACATCCTTTTTCCCCGCGAGGGGTCGCTCGGAGGGTGTAACGGAAAAGGGGTTTAAGGGGAAATCCGATGAGGGAACGTGCGAAACGTTCCCTAGGGATTTCCCCTTCAACGAAGGGATATGTTTTTAATGATAATTAATTATGAGATTAAGTTACGAAGAATTAAAGTAAATAATACTATTATCTTGGATAATAAATATGTGGTATTAGGGGCAAAAGCCCCTAAAATAATTTATCTTGGATAAAAAAAGAGGGGGTCTTAGGGGACCCCCTTAAAATAATCTTATCTTGGATAAGAAACCACCAAAAAATATCCCAATACAAGAACTCCTAATATTATCCTATAAATACCAAAAGGTATGAAGTCGTTGTTTTTAACATAAGCTAGGAATTTCTTGATTACGGCGTAGGCCACTATAAATGATAAGACCATACCTAGGGCGATTAAAAACCATTCGTATCCTGTAAAGCCTGCTAGGTTTTTGACTAGTTTTAGGGCTGTGGCTCCTAGCATGGTTGGGATGGCTAGGAAGAAGGAGAATTCTGCTGCGGCTGGGCGGCTTAGGCCTAGGAGGAGGGCTCCTATGATTGTGGCAGCTGACCTAGATGTTCCTGGAATCATGGCTAGGCATTGGAAGAATCCAATGGCTAGGACTATTTTGTATGGGACATCTTCTAGGCTTTCGTAGGCGAAGGCTTCCTTGCCCCTATTTTTTCTTTCTATTAAGATTATAATTATTCCCCAGATTACAAGCATGGCTGCTACTGTGATTGGATTAAAAAGGTATTTGTCGATTAGATCATCAAAGAGTAGACCTAGGACCATGGCTGGTAGGACTCCGACTATTACCTTTGTCCATAATTTGATGGTTTGGCCATCTGGGTGGGTCAAAATAAAGTAGGCCTTGGACTGGCCATTTAGCTTGTCATATTTTTTTGGCAAGGAAATTTTCTCCTTTGACCATGGATTGAGCTTGTGAAAATAAATCACAACTACTGATAGGATAGCTCCTAGCTGGATTATGACGTTGAAGGCATTTGAGAAGCCTTCTGGCGTTAGTTTTACAAATTGGTTGACTAGGATTAGGTGGCCAGTGGATGATACTGGCAAAAATTCTGTGACCCCTTCTACTATAGATAGGATTAGGACTTTGATTAGGTCAATTATCATTTAAATTCCTCCATGAATGAGTGTTTTTCTCCCTTTATTTGGTAGCCCAAGACCATGTCGCAGTTGACATTTTCTGCTGATCTTAGGATTGATTTTTCTACTTCTGGGTTATCTTTTTTAATTTCTGCTATTAGCTTTTTGATCTCAGACCTGGTGTGGGATGAGCTAGATTTGGTGACTGTGCAGGCACAATCTAGGGCAGAAAGGTCTGCAAAGTCCCTCCACCTGATGATGTCTTCTTCTTTAAGATAATATAAAGGTCTTATGAGGTCCATGTCTTCGAAGTTTTGGGCGGCTAGCCTTGGTTTCATAGTTTTGAAATTGCCTGCATAGAGGACATTCATTATTATTGTCTCGATGACATCATTCATATGGTGGCCTAGGGCTAGCTTGTTGCAGCCAAGTTCTTTTGCCTTGGCATAGAGAAATCCCCTTCTCATCCTGGCACAGAGATAGCAAGGATTGCCTCCATCTGCGAGGGTCTCTGATATGTCAAAAACCTTGGAATCGTAGATGCCTGCTGGGATTTGTAAATATTCTAGGTTGTGCTTAAGAAGGTCAAGATTTTCCTTATCATAGCCTGGGTCCATGCAGATGTATTTGACATCAAAGTCTACTGGGCCGTGCTTGTGGAGTTCTTCTATAAGCTTGGCCAGGATTAGGGAATCCTTGCCGCCTGAGATTGCTACTCCGACTACATCTCCCTCGCTTATGAGTTCAAATTCCTTGATGGCCTTGATAAAGGGCGACCATATTTCTTTTCTATATTTTTTTATAAGTGATTTTTCTATTTCTTTTATGTCTGTCATAATATTATTTCTTTCGATGGTTGGTATCTTTTTGCTACTTCTAGGTCTATATCCTTGTCTGTGTCTAGGCCTAGGCCCTTAAGATAGGATTCGACTGTGATTTTTGAAAGGGCTTCGGTGTTATTTGTCTCTGACAAGTGGGAAAGGAAGACCGCTTCATTCTTACCCTCTAGAGCATCGCCTAGGGCCTCAGCTGCTTGGTCATTTGACAAGTGGCCCATCTTGCCCATGACCCTAAGCTTGAGCTTATAGGGATAAGGGCCAATCTTTAGGGCCTCTAGGTCGTGGTTTGCCTCCATATAATAGACATCAGATCCCTTTATTTGGTAGGCGATCTTTTCGTCAATTACTCCTGTGTCTGTGATTAGGCTTATCTTTTTATTGGCCAGGTAAATTACAAAACCTACCGGCTCATAGGCATCGTGGTAGGTTGAAATTGGATAAATATCCATGGCTTTGAAGTTTAAAAATTCATTGGATTTGAATATCTTAATCGACTCATCCTTGAGATTTTTGGTCTTTGGCAAAAAGGCCTTCCAAGTGCCTTCGTTGGCATAGATTGGTAGCTTAAACCTCTTGGCAAGGACAGCAGCACCCTGGCTGTGGTCTGTATGCTCGTGGGTTAGGAAAATCCCATCAAGGTCTGATGGGTGCTCGCCAATTTCTGCCAAAAGATTTTCAATCTTCCTGCCAGAAAAGCCTGCATCGATTAGGATTTTGGTGCCTTCATAGGATAAAAAGCTAGTATTGCCAGATGAACCTGAAGATAGGACTACAAATCTATTCATCTATATCCAAATACTTTCTTATGAAATCTGCTATGGCTGGCTCATCGTTTGTGCCAATCACAAAGTCTGCGGCCTTTTTGGTAGGCTCTGCTCCATTTCCCATGGCAACTCCCACACCCACAAGCTCGACTGATTTTAGGTCATTGAGGCCATCGCCAAAATACATCATATTATCAAGATTAATGCCTGTAAGCTCTGATAGATCTCTTAGGGCCTCAGATTTGCCAGCCAGAGGGTTTAGGATTTCGCTGATGAAGGGTGCATTTCTCATGTATTTAAATCTCGTCTCGATTGCCTGTCTGTGCTTATCCTCAAAGTCTTTTAAGATTTGAGGGCTTGCTGATAGGCAAACTCTGGCAATCTCATCAGGAATATCATCCAAGCTATCATAGGCCAGCCTTGGCATCCTCACTAGGCCCTTGTCCTTGAGGAAGGCCTCGTTTGGCTTATCTTCATTAATAAAAATGACATCCCTGGTATGAATTGACATCTGAAGCCTAGGGTCATCGATTTGGTCGAAGATATATCTTACATCCGCCTTGCTTAGGCTCTTGTCAATTAGGGCCTTGCCTGTGGCGTTTTTCCTGATGTAGGCGCCTGTGGATGTGATAGAAAGGTCGTCATAGGCCATCAAATCAAGCTCTTCCCTTATCCACCAGTGGCCATTGAAGGTCCTGCCTGTGCAAAGGATGATTTTGATGCCTATCTCTTTTAATTTTTTTATAAGGGCCTTGTTTTCCTTTAGAACTTCGCCCTTGCTATTTATAATTGTGCCATCTATATCAAAAGCTATTAGCTTTATATCTTTTTTCAATTTTTACCTCTTTACTAAATCTAAAACACTTTTCAAATCCTTATTATTTTACTAGTTTAAAGACTCTTATTCAATAAGAAAAGCCCCACGCTAGGGGCTTGATTTATGGATATATTTTCCTATTTATGCTTAGGCTTTAACTTCACTTTTTACGGCATCTGCTATGTGGGCTGCCACGCCTTCTTCGAAGGCTCCTGGGATTATGTGATCTTCGTTTAAATCTTCTTCGCTTACCATAGAGGCTAGGGCCTTGGCTGCGGCAAGCTTCATGGCATCAGTGATTTGGCTAGCTCTAGCATCTAGGGCACCCCTAAAAATGCCTGGGAAGGCTAGGACATTGTTGATTTGATTTGGATAATCAGACCTGCCTGTGGCTACTACCCTGGCTCCTGCTGATTTTGCTAGGTCGTAGTCTATTTCTGGGACTGGGTTTGCCATGGCGAAAACTATTGGGTCATCGTTCATGTTTTCTATGTCCTTGGCATCTAATAGATTTGCTGCTGATACACCTATGAAGACGTCTTTGCCCTTGATGGCTGCCTTGAGACTGGCTTTGAGGTCTTCTTCATTTGTAATTTCTGCAATTTGCCTTTTGACTGGGTTATCACTTGCTAGGTGGTCTTTGTTGATGGTGCCTTTTGAGTCACAAACAATGATATGCCTTACACCCAAATCTATTAGGAGCTTGGTTATTGAGTAGCCTGCTGCACCTGCTCCTGAGACTAGGACTCTTATTTCATCGATCTTTTTATTTACTAGTTTTAGGGCATTAATAAGGGCTGCTGCTGTGACAATGGCTGTGCCGTGTTGGTCATCGTGAAAGACTGGTATATCAAGAATTTCCTTTAGTTTATTTTCTATGTAGACACATCTAGGTGATGAAATGTCTTCAAGGTTGATACCACCAAAGCCTGGGGCAATGTTTTTGACTGTTTCTATGATTTCATCAGGGTCTTGGCTATCTAGGACAATTGGAACTGCATTTACATCTCCAAATTCCTTAAAAAGGACTGCCTTACCTTCCATGACTGGTAGGGCTGCCTTTGGCCCAATATTGCCCAGACCTAGGACTGCTGACCCGTCTGATACTACCGCTATGGTATTGGCCTTTGATGTATAGATATAGGCATCGTCAGGATTTTCCGCAATCTTTCTGCATGGTGCTGCTACACCTGGTGTGTAGGCATAGGTTAAATCTTCGGCATTTTCTACCCTTGCCTTTACTTCTGTGGCGACTTTTCCCTGCCAAGCCTTGTGTTTTTCTAGTGCTTTTTCGTATACGTCCATATTATTTCCTTTCTTAGAATGATAAAACAATATATTCTTACTTAGATTATAACACAAGTTAGGCAGATGTGAAGTATTTTAATAAATTTATATCAAATTGTATATTTGAGTAGGATTATGTGAATATTTTGGTATAATAATTTGCGAGGTGAAAAGAAATGAAATTAGGAATAATTGGATCAGGTGCTGTAGGTTTTGCAGTTGGCTACACTGCTGCAAGGCTGGGACTAGTATCTGACATTAAATTTAATGACAAGAAAGAAGGCCTAGCCAAGGCCCAAGCGATGGATATAGAGGATGCTTCAAGCTTTTATCCTCATTATGTAAAGATGAGCTCAGGTTCCTACAGGGATATGGCCGACAGGGATATAATCGTTCTTGCCACAGGGACCCTTGATGGAATCAAAGATAGGCTTGAAGAATATGTAATGTATAAAGACCAAGTCGAAGCCTATGTCAAGGAAGTAGTCGATGCTGGCTTTGACGGGATATTTATAGTCGTATCCAACCCATGCGATTTGATGGCAGATCTAGTTTATAGGGTAAGCGGCTTTGAGAAAGAAAGAGTAATCGGTTCTGGTACAGCCCTTGATACAACAAGACTTAACACAACCCTTGCCAAGCTTTTAGATATTGATCCAAAAGATGTGAGGGGTGTAACTCTTGGTGAGCATGGCGAAAGCCAGTTTGTGGCTTGGTCCAGGGTAGCTATAGGCAATATGAGTCTTGATGAGTATCTCAAAGCAAATCCTTGCGAATTTTCAAGAGATGAGGTCGAAAACCTAGTCCGTGAGAGGGCCTGGAGGGTAATAGACGGCAAGGGCCACACCCAATGCGGCATAGGCTCTACAGTTTGCTCGATAATAGATGCCATAGTCAATGACAAAAAGTCCACAATCCTAGTAGCAAGCCTCCTAGAAGGCCAATATGGTATAGATGATATCTACCTATCTACTCCATGTGTTATAGGAAGAAAGGGAGTTGAAAAAGTCCTAGAGCTAGAATTAAATGATGAAGAAATAAAAAGAATAAAACACTCTGAAGAAGTCCTAAAGGCAAATAGGGCAAAATATGAATAGACAAAGACCAGCGTAATGCTGGTCTTTCTCGCTTCGCTGCGAACCGCTCTTCTACGCATCAAGCCTACCATCCATTTGGTCTCCTCGAGCCGACGGGCTTTTCACAAATGGAGTTAGGCATAGACGCGGGGGTGTTCTACGAGCAGGACGGGCTTATTTTTATGTTTTAATAATATTATGATATAATTAAAATGTTATCGCACCCATTCTGATAGCAGAAGAGAGATGCTAATATGGAAATTGTATTATCATTTCTAATTTCCGTCTTGGCAGAAGTTGTTGGTTACTTCATCTGCAAATGGTTAGACGGAAGAAAAAGCGATAACTAACCTAATAAAAAACCAGGAGCTGCAACTCCTGGTTTTTTTGTGCCAATATGGACTTATATTATCATTTCTTGGTTAATTATATTATACAAGGATTTAAATTGATTTCAATACTAATCTTTCTTCTTGCTTCGCTGCGAGGTTCTCTGCACGGGCCCTCAGCTACGGCACGCTCTCGGCCGCTTGGGCAATTTTAGATTACCATCAGATCACTTCGTAATTTGGGATAAGTATAGACACGAGCAGGACGGGCTTATTTTTATGTTTTAATAATATTATGATATAATTAAAATGTTATCGCACCCATTCTGGTAACAGAAAGGAGGTGTTCATATGGAAATTATATTAACATTTCTCTTATCCGTCATGGCAGAAGTGGATTGTCAACACCTATTTGTACAA
>NZ_JBGMEF010000013.1:0-91090 GCF_046365475.1 Anaerococcus kampingae | reverse complement strand
CTACAACTTTTGGGGAGTCCTACAGACCCATGCGAAAGGGTCCTTGGCCCTCCCCCTTTGGCGAAGTCATCAGCTTGATGACAAACATTTATTATAAGACAAAATTACGAAGGATAATAGTAAATAATAATCTCATATTGTATAAGAAAAGAAGGGGTTCTAGGGGAAAATCCCCTAAAATATTCTAATCTTGGATTAGAAATATTCTTATCTTGAATCAGAAATCTTCTCTCATTTTTTTAATTTGGTCTCTTAGTTTTGCTGCTCTTTCAAAATCAAGCTCTTCTGCAGCCTTGTACATTTCTGCTTCCATGTTTATTAAGATTGTTTCTATTTCTGCCCTGTTTATTTCTTGGATTTCTTCTACATCTTCTGCTTTTTTGGTTACTTGGATTATTTCGCCTATGTTTTTCCTAATGGTGGTTGGGGTAATATTATGTTTTTTGTTGAAGGCTTCTTGGATTTTTCTTCTACGCTCTGTTTCATCTATTGCCTTTTGCATTGATCCTGTTATGCGGTCGGCATACATTATTACCCTGCCTTCTGAGTTTCGGGCGGCCCTTCCTATGGTTTGGATTAGGGAGGTTTCGCTTCTTAAGAAACCTTCCTTGTCGGCATCTAGGATTGTTATTAGGGATACTTCTGGTATATCTAATCCCTCTCTTAGGAGGTTGATGCCTACTAAGACGTCAAATTCTCCCAACCTTAGCTCTCTTATTATCTCGCTTCTTTCGATGGTCTTTATGTCTGAGTGGAGGTATTTGACCTTGATTTGCTTTTCTGTTAAATAGTCTGTGAGGTCTTCGGCCATTTTCTTGGTTAGGGTTGTGACAAGGACCCTGTCTCCCTTTTCAATGGTCTTGTAGACTTCATTTATAAGGTCATCTATTTGATTTTCTGTTGGTCTTATTTCTACAAGTGGGTCTAGTAGTCCTGTTGGCCTTATTATTTGCTCGACAATCTTGCCCCCTGTTTTTTCCATCTCGTATGGGCCTGGTGTTGCTGAGACATAAATTGTCTGGTTGATTAGCTTTTCAAATTCTTCAAATTTGAGTGGTCTATTATCTAGGGCTGAAGGTAGCCTAAATCCGTAATCTACTAGATTTTGCTTTCTGGACCTATCCCCTGCATACATGCCTCCTACTTGAGGAATTGATACGTGGGACTCATCTACCATTAGGACGAAGTCTTTTGGAAAATAGTCGATTAGGGTGTAAGGCCTTGACCCCCTTGGTCTTTGAGATAGGTGGGCTGAATAATTTTCAATCCCTGAGCAAAATCCGATTTCCTTGAGCATTTCTATGTCATATCTGGTTCTCTGTTCGATTCTTTGAGCCTCTAATAATTTATTTTCGCTTTCAAATTCCTTGATTCTCTCTTCTAGCTCTTCTTCTATTGTAATTATTGCTCTTTCAGTCTTTTCGCTTGTGGTGGCGTAGTGGCTGGCAGGGTAAATATAGCCGTGGGAAAGCTTTGATAGGACCTTACCTGTTAGGGGATCAAATTCTGAAATCTGGTCGATTTCATCTCCAAAAAATTCAACCCTGATAGCCTTTTGGTCAAAACCTGCTGGGTAGATATCAAGGATATCGCCTCTAGCCCTAAAGGTCCCCCTGTCAAAGTCCACGTCATTTCTCACATATTGGACGTCAATAAGCTTTTTCATTACCCCTGCCGGGCTTATTTCTTGGCCAGGTCTTAGGGATACGACTAGCTTTTTGTAATCAATCGGATCTCCCAGACCATAAATACAGGAGACAGATGCCACAATTATAACATCTCTACGCTCAAAAAGAGCCATGGTCGCAGAGTGGCGCATTTTGTCAATCTCATCGTTGATGGATGAGTCCTTGGCAATGTAGGTATCAGTTGCAGCCACATAGGCCTCTGGCTGGTAATAATCATAATAGGAAACAAAATATTCTACAGCATTGTCTGGGAAAAACTCCTTAAACTCTGTAAAAAGCTGGTAGGCAAGGGTCTTGTTGTGGGCAAGGACTAGGGTAGGTCTTTGGACCTTTTCGATAATGTTGGCCATGGTAAAGGTCTTACCAGAGCCTGTTACCCCTCTTAGGATCTGGTCCTTCTTGCCAGCAAGAATCCCATCAGAAAGCTCTTTAATAGCCTCCGGCTGGTCTCCACGTGGTTTGTATTCTGAATTAAGCTTAAATTTCATAACATCTCTCAATCTTTATAAAGGAAAAGACCTAAAAGGCCTTTAAATTTCATACATTTATACCCTTGTATTATACTAGGAAATAGGAAGTTTTCAATGATTGAAAGACTTAGGTCTGTGGTCAAAAAAAGAACCCCTAAAGGTTCTTTTTAAGTATCCTCATAGCCCAGAGGATGGCGGCAATTGACACTCCCACATCTCCGATTATGGCTAGCCACATTGAAGCATATCCAAATAGGCCCAGGATTAAGATTAAAATTTTAACTGTCATTATAAATACAATATTTTGCACAACTGTCAAATTGGTTATATTAGCTATCTTCATCAGCCTTTCAAGTTGGCTAAATTGTCCATTTGCTATAAGGATATCTGATGATTCTATGGCAAGATCTGATGCAGTTTCTCCCATTGAAATACCTATATCAGAATTTTTAAGAACTGGTGCATCATTTATACCATCACCAACAAAAACGACCTTGTGGCCAGCATCCTGGTAGGCCTTCATGATTTCAAGCTTATCTTTTGGCATAACCTCACCATGGTAAATATCAATATCAAGTTTGTCAGCCAAGTCTTTTACAGCAAAGACGCTATCTCCAGATACAACTCCAACTTCCTTAAACTGACCCTTAAGAAAGTTAATAGTCTCCTTAGCACCTTTTTTTATCTCATCTTCTACGATAATCTTTGCAGCAAGCTTACTATCTATGGCTAAAAATACAGCCCTGTCTGTCACATCGCCCTCATAGGCTACATACCTTGCTGAGCCAATTTTTATCTCTCTGCCATCCTTAGTCCTAGCCTTTATGCCAAGACCCTTTTCATTTTCAACATCTTCAAATAAATCAGGATTTTCTTCTCTATTAAGGGAAGCAACTATGCCTTGGGCAAGTGGATGAGTAGACATCTTTTCTAGATTGTAAATAAAATCTAAAAGCTCATCCTTATCATCAACATCATAATAAACTATGTCCTTAACTACAAATTCTCCTGTAGTTAGAGTTCCTGTCTTATCAGTAAGGAGAATATCAGCCACCTTCAAATCTTCAAAGTATTGGCTACCCTTAACCAAAATCCCCTCACGACTAGCAAGTCCCAAGCCTGACATAAAGGAAAGTGGTACAGACAAGACAAGGGCACATGGACATGATAATACAAGGAAGGTTGCAGCCCTAAAGAGATAATCTGACCAAGCTCCACCCATAAAAAGCGGTGGAACAATGGCAACTAAGCCTGCAAGGGCGACTACAATTGGTGTGTAAATCCTGGCAAATCTTGTAATAAGCTTTTCGCTATCAGATTTTGCTGTGTGTGAATCCTCAATAAGTTCTATAATCTTGGCAGCTACAGAATCGTCAAATTCCTTCTCTGCCCTATATTTTATAATCCCATCTGTGACAATAGATGAGGAAATAATTTCGCTACCTGGCTCAATTTCAACAGGCATAGACTCACCTGTTACAGAAGAAGTATCAACCAGGGCCCTGCCCTCGATTACAAAGCCATCGACACCGACCTTCTCACCATCACGAACCATGAGCACATCGCCCACTTCTACATCATCAAGGTCAATCTCTTCGATAGATCCATCCTCCAGAACCCTATTAGCAAGATCAGGCACTAGGTCAAGCAGGTCCTTGATATTTTCCTTAGAACGGTGGGTAGCAATCTCTTCAAATAGCTCTCCAAAGCCATAAAAAACCATAACGGCAATGGCCTCGATATAATCTCCTATGATAAAGGCTGTAAGGGTAGCGATGGTCATAAGGAAATTCTCATCCAAGGCCTGGCCCCTCTTAATTCCCTCAAAGGCAGCCTTTAAAACATCAGCAGCCGCTATTAAATATAAGAGAAGAAAAGCTAAAAGCACACCCCAATTAGGATGACCAATATCATTGTGCTTATGGCCTGTCGCAAAGGCAAGCCCAAAACTAGCAAGGCCAATAAGAATCAGCTTATAAAGCTCTTTCTTATGGTCCTTAGTCATTGACTTAAACATCTATTTCTCCTTAATCACAGACCCTGGTTCAATCCTATCGGCAATCTCATTAGCCTCTTTAAGGAAAGCTTCAAGGTCTATATCATCAGCCAAATCAAGCTTAACCTTCTCAGTCAAAAAAGACACGCTAGCAGAATTAACCCCATCCATCTTAGAGATGGCCTCCTCAATCTTAGCTCCGCAATTAGCACAATCCAAACCTTCAATAATATATTTCTTCTTCATAAAATCCTCCTAATTATTCTTCACAAATTTCTTCGCACTCTGCACAATTCTTATCATCTTCACAAACATGGTCAAGGCCAGTCGCAATGATAATCTTGACATGGTCATCAGCCAAGCTATACATCATAGACTTGCCATCCCTCTCGGCCTTAACGAGATTATTCTCCTTAAGATTTCTAAGCTGGTGGCTAATAGCCGACTGGCTCATATCAAGACTTTCAGCAATATCCCCCACACTCACAGGCCCCTCAAAAAGCCTATACATAATCCTCATCCTGGTAGAGTCTGAGAAAATCTTGAACAAATCGGCCAAATCAGCCAAAATGTTATCCGAGATATTTTTAATATTCATATTAGTCACCTTTCATATGTTTGTTTGTTCATATGAATATTATAGCATATATAAAATAAAAGTCAATAGTAAGACAATAAAAAATCCCACATCCAAGGCTAAAATGGTCTTAGTGGGGGTAGTTAAAATTTATTTAAAACTAATCAACTATATACGAAGACAAATTCTAAATTGTCTTACTTTTCTCCATAAAATTCGTCATAAATAGAGCGGATTGCCCTTTCAAAATCTTGAGTTTCTATGCCGATAATAATATTAAGCTCGCTAGAGCCCTGGCTAATCATCTTGATATTAACACCTTCTTTAGCAAGAGCAGTAAAAGTCCTGGCTGAAACACCCTTCTCATTAATCATGCCTCGGCCAACTACTGCAATAAGAGAAATATCCCTCTCCCAAGATAGGCTATCTATATCCAAATAGATTTGTAATTCTTCAAGGACCTTATTTAGCTTAGGGGTAATATAGGAATCTGCCACAAGAACAGAAACCGTATCAATACCCGAAGGCATATGCTCAATTGAAATATCGTTAGACTCAAAAACAGTGGTAAGCTTCCTAAAAAAGTCCTTCTCACTGTTCATATTTACCTTCTCTAGAGTAATAGAAGTAAAGTCCCTCTTGCCAGTAATACCTGTAAGAATATTTTTATTTTTGACATCACAGTTTGAAACAATAAGAGTTCCAGGCTTATCCGGTTTATTAGTATTTTTAATATTAATCGGAATATTTTTATCCCTAAGAGGGAAAATCGCCTCTTCATGAAGGACATTAGCCCCCATATAAGATAGCTCCCTAAGCTCCTTGTAGGTAATGGTACCAATAGGCTTTGGATTTTTGACAATCCTAGGATCAGCAACCAAAAATCCAGACACATCAGTAAAATTCTCATACATCTTACAATCAACAGCTGAAGCAATAACAGAGCCCGTCACATCAGACCCTCCACGAGAAAATGTCATAATCTCGCCATTTTCCTGACCATAAAATCCAGGGATAACAGCCCTATCATGCTTAGCCAAAATATCTTTAATATCAGCCTGGGACCTCTCCAAATCCAAAATCCCATCATTAAAAGTAATCAAATCCTTGGCATCCACAAAGTCATAACCAATAAAGGAAGCCAAAACCCTAGCACTCATATACTCCCCACGACTAACAACAAAATCATAAGAAGCCCCATTTGTAATCTCTTCCTTCACCTCAGCAAGAATAGCGTCAATATCAATAGCAAGGCCCAGGTCATCGACAATATTTTTATAAATATCCTCAATAATCCTATAAACCTCATTAAAATTTAAATCATGGTCACTTAGCTGGTGACACATAGCCAATAGATCAGTGACCTTGTGGTTGTTATTGACACCCTTACCAGGCGCAGAAACAACAATATATTTGCGGTCACTGTCTGCAAAAATAATATCCTTAACCTTCTTAAGCTGAGTAGAATCAGCCAAAGAACTTCCCCCAAATTTAACAACTTTCATCTTCTTCCCCTTAATATAAAAAATAATTTAATCAAAATTAAAATCATACATCCAAATAGTATGATAAAGCAATTAAAAAAATTATACATTTATAATTCCACTTGTCAATTATTAGATAACTTTGTTAAAGTGGTAAAAGGGTTCTTATCTTGAAGTAATCAATAATAAAAAATCTTACAGAAAAAACCGGCGAAAATCACCGGTCTTAAGCAAATTTTTAATTTATATTTCTAAATATTTTCTCTCCTTATGCTGGCATATTGATTGATTGGTTGTCAACTTATAATTGACAACCACTTTTTTATATGCGAACATATTATTTTTCTAACTCTTAATTTATGCCATAAATCTATTTTAAAAGCACCTTATCCTTATCTTCTAGAAAATGAATTGTGTTTATAGAATTTTCTCTTCAAAACTTCTGCAAATAGGGCATATATTATGGATATTCCTAGCATGGATACGAGTGCTTTTAGTGGTAATTTTACTAGGCCTAGGTAGGAATTTATTGGGCTATATATTATTGAAATTAATACTATACTTACGCTTAATATTGCTATTAGTAGGCCCTTACTTGGTTTGCTTTTTATTACTGGTCTTGCTGTTCTTACTATTAGCATGACTATCATGGCTGAGATGACTGATTCTAGCATCCAGCCTGTTTGGAAGAGTTTCTCGTCGGATTTGAAGATGAAGATTAAGACGAAAAATGTTAGGTAGTCAAAGAGTGATGATGTGATGCCAAAGACTATCATGAATTTTTTGATAAATTTCATATCCCATTTCACTGGCTTTTCTAACCAAGATTTATCTACTGAGTCTGAGGCTATTTGCAAGGATGGGAAGTCTGTCAATAAGTTTGTTAGAAGAATTTGTTTTGGCAAGAGGGGTAGGAATTTTAAGAAAATACTCGCCCCTGCCATTGAAAACATATTTCCAAAGTTCGCACTTGTTGCGACGAATATGTATTTCAAGGTATTTATAAAGGTTCTCCTGCCTTCTTTTATTCCAGATAATAATACTCTTAGGCTATTTTGTAAAAGTACAATTGAGGCTGCATCTTTGGCAGTGTCGGCTGCTGTATCTACTGATATGCCCACATCAGCTTGCTTTATGGCTGGTGCATCATTTATGCCATCGCCCATATAACCTACGATTTCTCCAGCTTCTTTGTAGGCTCTTATTATTTTTTCCTTTTGATTTGGACTAATTTCTGCAAATATATCTATGTCTAGGACTTTTTTGTTTAGCTGGCTTATAGAATATGAACTTAAATCTTGACCAAGCAAGATTCTTTCTGGATCTAGGCCTATCTGGCTTCCGATATTTTTGGCAATTTCGCAATTGTCGCCTGTTATCATTTTCAATGCGACACCTAGGTCATTCATCTGACTTATGACTTCTTTGATATCTTCCTTTAATGGGTCAATAAAGAGCAAAAATCCTTTAAAAATCATGTCTTCTGCCTTCTCATTTTCAAAATCAGACTCACCGCTTAAATCCTTATAAGCAAGACCCAAGACCCTAAAACCCTGACTTGAGAACTTAGAAAATAAGTCAAATATTTGGTCTTTAATCTCATCAATTTTTCCAACATAACCGTCGGCCTTCTCATAAAATTTGCTTATATTTACAATGCTTTCAAAGGCTCCCTTAGTTACCATAAGATTTTTATTTGATAAATCAGGACCAGTTTTTACTAGTATACTTAGTATTTTATTTTCAAAAGAGTAGGGTATTTCAAATAGCTTCTTGTAGGCAGAAAAGTCTTCTTTGTTCGCACTTAAAATAGCCTGGTCAATCGGATTTGCATAGCCTTCTTGAAAATATGAATTGATGGCCGCAAATTTACTTAAATCTCCTGATTTTTCTCCATTGAAATTTAAGGCGCTATCAAGCTTGACCTTGCCCTTTGTTATTGTGCCAGTTTTATCAGAGCACATAATAGTCATTGACCCGAAATTTTCTATTGCATTTAATTTTTTGACAATGACACCTTCCTCAGACATCCTCTTGGCACCTTGGGATAGGTTTACACTGATTATGGCTGGCAACATCTGAGGTGTGAGGCCAACAGAAAGAGCCAGGGCGAACATAAAGGATTCTAAGAAAGGCTTATTTAAAATGATATTAAATATAAATATAAGGCCAATTAAAAGGCTTGTGACATGCAAAATTAAAGATCCAAAATCCTTTATCCCCTTCTCAAAGTCTGTATCAGAGTCCTTTTGGCTTAGGGATGCAGTAATCTTGCCAAATTCTGAATCTTTTGCCAAATTCACTACTACAGCCTTGCCAGACCCGCTAATCACATGGGTGCCCATCCAAAGGACATTTTTCCTCTCAGATAAAGTAGTATTGGCAGGGATTTTCCCGCTTATCTTCTCCACTGGAAAGGTCTCACCTGTAAGGCTTGATTCGTCAGTTGAAAGAGAATTGCCCTCAAGTAGCAAACAATCAGCAGGAATCATATCGCCAGTTTTAACGCTAATAATATCACCAAAAGTCAAATCTGCATTATCAAGCTCAACAAATTTCCCATCTCTTAGGACAGAAGAAGTAACACTTACCGAATAAAGGAGCTTTTTTACAGCATCCTTGGCCTTGCTTTCGTGAAGATAGCTTAAAATTGAAGAAATCATTATAATAATCAAGATAATAATCCCATCTGAATAATCCTTCATAAAAATCGACAAGATAGCCGCAAAGATCAAAATCATTGTTATTGGGCTTTTAAATTGAGACAAGAAAATCATAAATTGAGATTCCGACTTCCTCTTCTTAAAAACATTTTTCCCATAAGATTCAATTCTATCAGAAGCTTGCTTGCTTGATAGGCCAGCCTCACTTGAATCTAAGCTTTTTAAAACATAATCTTTATCATATGACCAAAAATCTTTCATACTGCCTCCTAGTTAATTAAAATATATTCCAAAGGCAATAAAAAGCAATTAAAAATACCAGTTTAGCTTTAGAACTAAGCTGGTATAGTTTTATATTTTTCTATTATCACTAAATCTACCTAATTATAGGAAGTTTTCAAATTAATCTCACTTCGAATTTACTTCATTTTTACTTTTTGCTTTGTGGGTTTAAATCTAAATATATTACTTGGTAATTATCCAGCCTATGGATATAAGACAAAAGATTTAGAGAATATAAAGAAAGGAGATTTTGTTAAAATATTTGGTCAAGTAAAAACAAGCATTGATAACAAAGGTAAAATATAGAATTGAAAAATGATATGGGATTTTCATATAACAAATTATGGAAGTTATTAATATATAAAAATATGAAAAAACAGACTTACAATGTTCAATCCCAACAACACCAAAGACAATAGCAAAAATAGGAATAGACGAAAATGTAAGTCTATAAACATTAGGAAAGATTTGTGAGTATTTTCAATGTGATATTGGAGATATTATTGAATATAAGTCAATGGGAATCAAGTATGATAACGGAATTTGATAGTATTCCATATTCCAATGATGGTAGAGGGCTACGATGCTTATCAAAAACTGAGCTTGCTTTAAATAATATTAATACAAATAAAGATAAAATAATTTTAATTGAAGAGCCAGAAAACCATTTGTCATATTCTAACATGAATAATTTAATTGATATTCTACAAGAAAATAGAATAACAAGCTATAAAAGTGTTGAAATAGGTGCTTTTATGATTTTAAAAGAAATCAATTCTATAATAAATTAAAAATCGTGTTGGTAGAAAAATCGTCTACTTCTACCAACACGATTTTACAAAGAGCCAGTACTTACATCTCTTTTTCTCCTGTAAAACTATTGTATCTTGATACTTTAAGGAGTTTCAATCATTCGATCTGCTAACCATTATTTTTTGAATCTAAACTTAATAAAATAGCATTAATGGCGACGATGACTGTTGACACAGACATTAGGATTGCTCCTAATGCAGGGCTTAATGTGATACCAATAGGAGCCAGAATTCCTGCAGCTAGAGGGATAGCTATAAAGTTATAACCGGCTCCCCAAAAGAGGTTTTGTTTCATTTTACGAGTTGTTTTGTGTGCTAATTCAATGAACGATTCAATATCTCCTGGATCAGATTGAGTCAAGATGACATCAGCTGAATCCAATGCCACTTGGGTTCCAGCACCTACAGCTATACCAACATCTGCTAAGGCAAGAGAAGGAGCATCATTGACACCGTCACCTACCATGATAACTTTTTTTCCTTCATCTTTAAGTGTTTTTACTAACTCATATTTGTCTTGTGGAGATTGATTTGATCTATATTCAATCTCTAGATTTTCTGCCGCGCCTTGAGCTGCTTTTTCATTATCACCTGTTGCCATAATTGGCTCTATATTGTTCTTTTTAAGAGCTTCTATTAACTCTTTACTGGTTGCTTTTAATTCATCCCCCAAAGCTACAGCACCAATGGCATCATCGTTTTCTACTAAGACACTGAGGGTTGCTCCTTTTGGAATATCCATATCTAGATTACGTCCGTATGCTTTCTGACTGATTAATTGGTATTGGTGCCCATTGGCTTTACCTTCTACGCCAGCACCGGAAATTACATCAATGGAATCAAAGGATACTGGACTTATACCTTCTTGGTCGGCGAAGCTTATAATTGATTGAGCAATAGGGTGACTAGACCCTCCTTCAATACCTGCCAATAGTGAAATGATTTCCTCTTTTGTATATTTTTCATTAAGAAGTTTTACATCTAATACTTTAAACTCACCTGTTGTTAAAGTACCTGTCTTATCTAAAATCATCACATCTGCATCTTGAGCTATTTCTAAAGATTCTCGGTCTTTTACTAGTAAGCCTCGACTTGCCCCTAAGCTTGTGCTACGAGCGGTGACCAATGGAATAGCTAGACCCAAAGCGTGAGGACAAGCTATAACTAATGTTGTGATAGCAAATTTTACTGCCGTTGGGATGTCCGCTATAAGCATCCATACTACAAAAGCTATTAGTGCGACAATGACCGCAATATAGAAGAGCCACCCTGCAACCTTTTGAGCAATATTTTCTGCTCTGGAAGGCTGACTTTGAGCTTGGCTGATTAAATTCTGAACTTGAGAGATGAAGGATTGATCGCCTGTCTCATTCACTTTAATATAAAGAACCCCTTCTCCATTTGTTGAGCCTCCGATTACTTCATCGCCAGGACCTTTTTTAATTGATTTAGATTCTCCAGTCAAAAGAGCTTCATTTAGACGTGATTCTCCACGCTCGATAGTTCCATCTGCTGGCACATTTTCTCCAGCTTGAACTCGAATTAAATCACCTACCTTTAAGTCAGCAACTGGACGTATTTCAATTGAATCGTCTTCTAACACAACGTGAGCATCTTTCGGCACTAACTTAGCCAATTCTGCTTGTGCGTCTCCTGCTTCTCCAATAGCTTTCATCTCAATCCAGTGACCTAATAACATGATTAATAGTAATGAAGCAAATTCAAAGAAAAAATCCATAATTTGTTCACCTGTTACGTAGCTTGCTATTACAGTATAAACACTATATAAATATGAAACACTTAAACCTAAAGAAACGAGAGCCATCATTCCAGGTTCTTTTTGTTTAAATTCGTCAACTGCCCCTTGATAGAATGGACGTCCACCATAAATAATTAATATAGTAGATAAAATAGCTACTACAATATCAGAATATGGAAAAGTAAACTGGAATGGTAGGTCAAACCCAGCCATAGGGGATAAGAGCATAATAATGATTCCTAGTGGCAATGACTTTAAGAAAAGTTCCTTAAAGTTACCGTGATGATGGTGGTCATGCCCACTATGCCCACTGTGGTCATGACCAGCATGATGGTCGTGATGTTGATTTTTATGGTCTCCATGTTCATCTGTGATTCCCTGCTCATGTTTTGAATGATCCATGTCGCCATGATTATGGTGACTGTGGGATGAATGTTTGTTGTTATTGTTCATTTTAAATTCCTCCTTATGCCTAATGATGATGTAAATGACACTCGCATTGTCCTTCTGGGCAATTGCAATCCACTTCTTCTACTGCGAAAGATTTTTTCATCTCTAATATTTTTTCTAGTCTATCTATATCATCGAAGCTTAAAACATGATCTTCAATGATGCTTCCTATTACATTTCCGACTTTCTTATTGCAAATACGGTTAAAAATATCTTCTGCATAATCCCTTACGGCTTCTTTCTCTTCAATATTGGCAGTGTAAATAAACTTTCTACCTTCTTGCTCTGTATTTAGTACGCCTTTTTCAACTAATCGACCTAAGATCGTTTTGATAGTGGACTGTGTCCAGTCCATTTTTTCTTGCAATACGGATATAACTTTTTTACTAGTTACTCGATCATTTGCCCAAACCACACGCATAACTTCCCATTCAGCATCTGTGATATGAGTATTGTATACTATTACACCCATTGTCTTTCCCTCCTTATCGTTTACGAGTGTAGACTTAATACTTAATATAAGTTTACTCTTGTAAACTTATATTGTCAAGTATTTTTAATAAATGTAAGCAACGCTTATAGCTTTTTATCTCTCCACTTCTATCCAATAATAATTTTCATAGTTTTTCCTATACTGAACAAGGTCAGAAAATTGCTCTTTATTCAAAGAATACTCTTGCATAAAGGCTCATTGAATTAGGGATTTTAGAAAACTGATTTAGAGAGTCTTTTAGGTGGCAAGTAGAAGGGGCTGTTGCAAAACTATGAATAACTATCGTCCCATCGCTAGAGGGTTCTTGTGAGAAATTTTTGGCCTAGCCTGCCGGCTCGTGGAGGCAAAATTTTTCACAAGGTTCCTCTAGCGATTTGGGACGATTTATTCATTCTGCAACAGCCCCTTTTTGCGGGTCTGTAAATAATTTTGTGTATCAACCTAAATCCTGATATAAGGGTAAGGGTTGATAATTGGGATAAGATTTAATCCCAGCCTCGTATTCTATATGTCCATATGATGATCTAACTGTTTTTTTACTAGTACCATTTCTTGTATTTAATGATAGTGATTTTTCTCCATATTCATAGTGTAAATGCTAATCTAATTCTGCTTTCAAAAGTTCTTCCATTGTATCGCCTAGAAGGTCTTTTAGAGCTTCTTGAATATCTTGTACGCTTTGAGGCTGATATTCTTCAATTAACATTTTTGCTTCTTTTTGTTTCTGGTCTTTTTTGGGCATAAAAATTCCTCCTGATTAGTTTTTACTTACCCTAATCAGGAGGTTTCTATACACAAAATTTTACACAGTCTCCACCATGGTCATTTTTTTCTTTATTTATATTCTCTTTTGTTCATTGAACAACAATCTAATCTTTCATTTCCAAAAGATTTTTTATTTTCTTCTGCTAGATTTTTCAAGAATTTTTTCCATCTATTTTTTATTGATTCAAAGATTTTCATATTTTACCTCCTCGGGTAATTATTTGTAAATTTTCTACAATAATGTTTATACCAGAAAAAAATTATTTTTTCAATTTTTTATCTCTCCACTTCCTTCCCATAATAATTTTCATAGTTTTTCCTATACTGAACAAGGTCGTAAAATTGTTCTTTATTTAAAGAATACTCTTGCATAAGTGTGTTCTTTTTTTCATATTTCCATTCCAATTTCGTGAGCTTTTATAGGATCAACCTCTCCTGGTAGAAAGGATTGAATCAAGTGTGTAGCCAAAACTGCACCTTTAGTATCATTATCTTCTCATGTTTTCAAAAATTGAATATGTGCAGTAGCTGGGTGACATTTAAATGAAGATACTAAAATTTTTCCATCAGTTTTTTCACTCTTAGTAATGTAATCTATTGCCAAATTTAGAGTCGATTTTATAGGATGTATTTTTGTAATTGCCATACTAATCACCAGAACTTTCTTTTGATTTATTAAGAAGCAGTGAATAAATCTGCCATATTTCTTTTGATAATTTTTCTATTTTTTCTCTCATATAATCAATATCTTTCTTGTAAATTACTCCCGTTGTATTGGTTGCATTTGAAAGTATTCATTGGAGATCTCTAAATAAATTAATCCTCGTAATATACACTCAAAAAGACCGTAGATTGAAACTACGGTCTAACTTTTTATCCTCATGTAAAGTACTTGGAACTATTATTCAATTTATTCTTTTTTACTTACAATACCATTTTAGTCCCAGTACCGGACAATAAAGGTAAAAGCAATCTATTAATTTTAAAGAAACTTATCTTCCTTATGGAATCCTTAACTTTGTATTTTATACTAAGTTTATAAAATGAAGAGGAGGTTCATTTATATGGACAAATTGATATTAGAAACAAAAAATCTTACTAAAACTTTTGGTAAACAAAAAGCAGTAGATAGTATTTCTTTAAAAATAAAAGAAAATTCTATATATGGATTGCTAGGACCTAACGGAGCAGGTAAATCGACTACATTGAAGATGATTACTGGAATGATTCATAAAACATCTGGTCAAATCTTTTTTGAGGGTCATGAGTGGAGTCGTGATGATTTGTCGGATATTGGTGCCTTGATAGAAATGCCTGCCTTGTATGAGAACTTATCAGCTAGGGAAAATTTAAAAGTAAGGACACTCCTACTAGGGTTACCAGATTCTAGGATTGATGAAATTTTGGAAATAGTAAGTTTAAAAGATACTGGTAAAAAGAAAAGTGGTCAATTTTCTGTAGGGATGAAACAAAGGCTAGGTATCGCCATTGCCTTATTAAACAATCCTAAGCTTTTGATTTTAGATGAACCAACAAACGGACTTGATCCTCTAGGAATTCAAGAATTACGTAATTTAATAAGATCTTTCCCAGAAAAAGGAATAACCGTTATTTTGTCTAGTCATATTTTAGCAGAAGTTGAACAAACTGCTGAGCATATTGGGATTATTAATAATGGAAAATTGCAATATCAAAACATTATTAATCATGATGACAATTTAGAAGAACTTTTTATGAATGTTATAAAAAGTGGAATGGGAGTGTAAAAAATGATATCTTATATTCTTGCAGAAAATTTAAAACATAAGGGCACTTTCTTGAAAAAGTTATTAGTTATTATGCCAATATCTTTAATCTTGTTGTCACTCTTTCTTATGCCAAGTTATTTCACTGCTAATTCCTATAACTGGTGGTATGTCATAATAATGCCAGCAACTTTTGCCTTAATACCAGCAATGATGGATAGAAAAGAAAGTAGAAAATTAAACTACAGAGCAGTTTTTCCTCTAAATATTAATCTCAAAAAGTTATGGGTTTCAAAAATAATTACAGCATTTGTTTATATGAGTATTGCTGCTATAATTCATATGCTAGGAGTGTATATTTTTCAATTTTTAATTGGTGGGCAATTAACACCAAACTATGGATTTTCCACATTACTATTTGCAAGTTTCTTACTAATAATAACTAATATTTGGCAAGTCCCTCTATGTTTTTTCTTGGCAAAAAAATTTGGCTTTATAGCAAGCATTACAATAAATGCAGTATTAGGTTTAGGATCAGGAATATTGTTGTCTGACGGTGCTTTTTGGATTTATTGCCCATATTCTTGGGGAATTAGGTTAATGGTTCCTGTTATGCATATTCTACCAAGTGGTATTTTAATAGAAGCATCAAATCCAATGATATCAAACACATCGTTACTTATTCCTTGTATTTTATCTATATGTCTATTTACCTTACTAACAATGATAAGTGCAAAATGGTTTTCAAAACAAGAGGTAAAGTAATGATAAATATAATAAAATCAGAAATATACAAAATTAAAGGCACCTGGCTCCCTTGGATTCACATAGTCTTACCTATAGCCTATTCTTTACTATTTTATGTGGCATTAAAAACCACAGGATTAAAAAATTTTGAAGAAAGCGATATAATACAAACTTATTTTGTACTTTTAGGAGCGGTAATACCAATAATATTAAGTTTGATAAGTTCAAAAGTAGTTGATATGGAAATGGGTGCTGGAAATTTTCAAACGCTTTTATCTACTACAAAATCTAGAACTAAGGCTTATCTAGGAAAACTCCTTGTACTAGAATTGGGATTTGTTATTTCTCTTACTTTAGCTATTATAATTTTTGCAGTACTAACTGGCTATCAAAATACCTTAGATTGGCTTATTGAATTTTCCCTAATTGTTATTAGCAGCCTTTCTCTATACATGATTCATCTTTGGGTATCAATCGTATTAAGTAGTGGTGTATCTATTGGATTAGGTTTTCTAGAAACATTGGTTGCTTTACTTTCAATGACTGTCATCGGTGATAGTATTTGGTATTTTATTCCTTGTACGTGGTCATCTAGACTTCCAGCTATGTATATTATTATGCGCAAAGTTTCGGATCCTTCCTATTTTTATAAGGAGTTGAGAATTTGGAGCTTTGTAGCCTTGTTTGTTATCTTAATCCTATTTATTTCCTCAATAATTTGGTTTAATAAGTGGGATGGGAAATCTGTTAGTGAATAAAAGTTTTTAATTTAAAATTAGGAGGTGATAAAATGTCTTTAATTCTTGCAGTTGATGACGAACTAGATATGCTTGATCTAATAAAAAACATTTTAAAAAAGAACAACCATAAGGTCGATGTATATCAAAACCCTTTAGACGTTGATAATAGTAAACTTAGTAAATATGATTTGATTCTACTTGATGTGATGATGCCAGGTATTGACGGAATTAGTTTCTGTAAGGATATTCGAGCTAAAGTAGACTGCCCTATTCTTTTTTTAACAGCGAAAACTATGGAAGAAGATATAGTTGAAGGCTTATTAATTGGAGGAGATGATTACATCACAAAACCATTCGGTGCAGCGGAACTCCTAGCTCGTATTGAAGCCCATTTAAGACGAGAAAAAAGAGAACGACACACTAGTTTAAATCTTGGTGAAATTCGATTTGATTTATCTTCAAATGAAGTTTTTGTAGGAGATGAAAAAGTTCATTTAACAAAATCCGAGTATCAAATTTCAGAATTACTAGCAAAAAGAAAAGGACAAGTATTTTCAAGAGACCAAATATATGAGCTTATCTTTGGATTTGATGGTATAGGAGATGCATCTGCAATATCGGAACATATAAAAAATATTAGGGCAAAATTTCAAAAATATGATAAAAATCCAATTGAAACAGTATGGGGGATCGGATATAAATGGAATTAAAATCAAAAGGTCAATTTCTTAAAAATATACTTTTTAAATATTTGTTAAGTATTGCACTAGGACTAGCAATCTCCGTTTTATTAATCCTAGCTTTTATATCAGCTTCTTATCAATTTAAGTGGATATTTCCTGCGAACTATACTGAGAATTTAATTCTTGAAAAAAGAACAGATATTGCTACTTCAAAAAATTTCGAAAAATCATTACTTCCAGATAATACATCTTATCTATTTCTATCAAAAGACGAAAAAGTTATAGAAACAAATATGAATAAGAATATCCAAGATATAGCCTTTAACTACCATAAGGGCTCTGGTAATTCTAATTCCAACTTATCTTTTATGGAAATACAAAGATCAGATGGATATGTACTAGTAGCTTATAAGCTAAAACCTTATTATAGAAACCCTTGGATGCAAAAGCATCTACCACAAATAAATATTTTATTACTAATCTTACTGATAATATTTTGTTTTATTAGTATTATTACTATCACATTAATTTGGGCAAAGAAAATATCAAAAGAATTAAATCCTTTGCTAGAAGCTTCGGAAGAAATCAGGAAACAAAACTTAGATTTTCAAGTTAAAAAGTCAAATGTTCAGGAATTTAACGTAATATTAGAAAGTTTAGAAAAAATAAAGTTAGGGTTAAGTGAATCTTTAATAACAAATTGGAGAGAGGAAGAGAAAAAAAGAAATCAGATTTCAGCATTAAGCCATGATATAAAAACTCCAGTTTCAATTATAAAGGGAAACTCAGAATTATTAGGAGAAACAAACCTAACAGAAGAACAGCAAACATATCTAAATTATATTAGAAAAAACACAAGCCGTATTGATAAATATATCCAAACTTTAATACTTGTTAATAAATCTGATCAAGCAAATGAATTGAATTTTCTTGAAATTAAGACAGAAAAATTTGTCGAAAACATTGAAAAACTAGCTAAAGAATTTACAACAACTTATAAGTTAAATTTTTTAGAAGATATTAGCTATAAGAATGATTTTTTAATAGTAGATTTAAAAAATTTTGAACGAGCCTTTCTAAATATTCTTAGTAATGCAGAAGAAAACAGTCCTAAAAACTCAACCATTAAGCTACTTATAAGTTCCAAGAATGATAATCTTCAAATATCAATACTTGATCAAGGACATGGTTTTACAGGTGAAGACCTATTATATGCAACAGATCAATTCTATCAAGGAGACAAAAGTAGGCATTCAAAAGAAAACTATGGTATAGGCTTATTTGTTGCAGAACAAATTATTAAGATGCATGGAGGAAGTCTTATTTTAGAAAATAGAACTGATGAATGTGGGGCTAAAGTCAGCATATTATTGCCAGTAAAGAATACTCAAGAATAAGGTGTTCTTTTTTCTTGCATTTATGAATTTTATGTGTGTGGAGTTTGTATATCTTTCAAAAAGCACTTTCATCAGTTTTTTCACTCTTAGTTTTATAATCTATTACTAAATTTAGAGTTGATTTTCTTGGATGTATTTTTGTAATTGTCATACTAAATACCATAACTTTCTTTTGATTTATTAAGAAGTAGGGAATGTATATCCCATATATCTTTTGCCAATTTTTCTATTTTTTCTCTCATATATTCAATATCTTTCTTATAAATGACTCCCGTTGTATTAGTTGCTTTTGCAATCTGGTTTATATTATTTGTTGCATTTGAAAGTGACCATTGGAGATTTTTAATTAAATTAATTCTCATAATATGTAAGCAAAAAAACCGCAGCTTGAAACTACGGTCTAACTTTTTGTCCTCATATAAAGTACTTGGAACTATTATTTTAAATATTCTTTTTTACTTCCAGTACCATTTGAGTACCAGTAGCCATTTTTCATTCTCTTCGTTTGAGTGGGTCACTATCATACTTGAAAATTACTTTGTAATTGGGGGTCCCATTCAGCGACTCCACAAATCAAAACTACCAGATTAGCTGGTAGTTTGTGCAGCGCCTATAAGGCGCAAATACCGGCACTCCCCTATTGGGGCTCCGAATATTCCATCACATGCACCACTTTCCCAACTACTGCTGAAGCAGTTTTTTTATTCGTTTTTATTTACTGACTCACCCGTAAACGGGTCATAGTATTCCTTTATACTTATTTATTCTGTGTAATAATCTTCTTTTAATTGATTTTGTATATATTCTTTTATTTTCTTTTCGTTTCTGCCTGCAGTATCTACATAATATCCTCTACACCAAAAGTGTCTATTTCCATATCTATATTTCAAATTTGCATGTCTGTCGAATATCATTAACGAACTTTTTCCTTTTAAGTATCCCATTATTTGTGATACTGAACACTTTGGCGGAATTTCTACCAACATATGAACATGATCTGGACATAGCTCTGCTTCAATTATATTTATTCCTTTTCTTGAACATAGTTCTCGTAGTATACTTCCTATATCTTTTCGTAGTTGCCTATATATTACTTGTCTTCTATATTTTGGTGCAAAAACTATATGATATTTGCATCTCCAGCTTGCATGTGATAAAGTATTTTTATCCAAGTCTAACCTCCTTATTTAATTGTGCATATGACTATCACAATTATACTTTAAGGAGGTTTTATTGGTGCTTGAATCTAAAGCGAAGTCCCTCCACCTGCATAGCAGGTGGTTTTTTGTTTCGCTCTCTTTCGTTCGCTCAACTCACTTAAGTAAACAGTAAAAAGACCGTAGCCTAAGCCTACGGTCTAATTTTTCACGATAAATTATAAAATTATTTTTTATAAGATCTAAGTCCCCAAGTTCCATTACCTAATCCATCTACAGAATAAAAAAGATCTCTTTCTCCTTTAAATTGAGTACTATCAGATGAATTCCTTTCAATTTCAGCTCTAATTGCCGCTTTAACACCATTTGTCATTCTTTTTCCTGAGATACGCTCAAATTCATTATACAAGTCAGAATAGTGAGCTTTTCCACCAAGATTACTTAATGCTTGTATTATATATTCTATATAAGTCATATTATACCTCCTATGTGTTACTTTATTCCCATTCTTCTTTTCCAAACGTACGATATATCCCAAACCATTCAAAATACTAGATTCTATTTTTTCTAGTATCACTAAATCCATCTAATTATAGGACGTTTTCAGATTTTTAGTCCCGTCCCAGTCCCAGTACCGGATAAATATTGTTTTAATATAATATCTATTTTTGTCTTCTAAGCTCTTAAAAGTAAAAAATAAGTAAAAAGTCAAGATAAAGATAAAAGTCTACATTAGGGCAAATAAAAAACTTTAAAACAGACGACAAAGCTAAGTCAAATAAGAAAGAACATAGCAAAGGTGCAGAGAGATAAATATCGGCAGTTTTTGGGCTGCCTTTATTTTTTTTGCTCATTTTTTTAATCTTATATATTTAGGTCAGATATGCATATCCACTTAAACTCATACAAAAATATTGCTTGTAAAAAAAATACTTAATCACAATAATCGCATTTTAACTTGTGATCCTTGCAAGCTAAATGACGAACTTCACTAGGAAGTTTTCCCTTGTATCTTTTGTAATAAATGGAAAATTTGCTATGGGATGTATATCCAACAGATTCTGCTACTTCCTTTATAGGAAGTTTAGTATTTAACAGAAGAGTTTCAGCTACATTCATTCTTTTTCTTTGGGTGTATTCTGTAATACTTTGACCATATTTTTCTTTAAACAAATTCTTTAATTTTGTTCCGCTCATTTTAGATATTTTTTCAAGGGTTTCCTGATTTACAGTCATGGCAAAATGATCATCTAAAAACCTGGATACATCTTCAAGTGCTTTATTATCGTCAGACTCAATTTTATATTTTTTTCTATTTAAGTAGGTATCGATTACTATACTTATCCACTCATTTGCCTTGGCTTTAAAGAAAAAATCAGCGGCAGGAGCGTCCATCTTACAATTTAATATTTCCATTGCTACTTTTTCTAATGACTTTGTAAGTATTATTTGATTTGTTTGAAGTAAAGCCCTATAAAAGGATTCAAGATCGATATTAATGGATGACAGGTGCTTTTCTAAAAGTTCTCTTTTAAATCCAACAGAAACAGTGAGATAGTAACTATTCTCGTGTAATAAAAATAGAAAGTCATCTTCTATATTGTCAAAATCAAGAGTATATAAGGAGTTTGGCGTCAAAGTTTGATAAGGGTTAAATTTTTCGCCGTTTGCACTTACAATATAGCTAGAGCATATCGAAACATAGTTTTCCATACTATAAGTACTATTTTGAATAACTTCTTCTTTGATATAAAAATCGTGGATATCAATAATAAATCCATTTCCTTCATAAAACCAATATAGGCCTTCTGCATTAATTGAATCATCTTTACTCCAACAAAATGTATGCCCTGCACTTGAATATTTCTTATTATTTTTACATTCATCTACGTTCATATATTCTTTTACAAAATCATAATATGTCATAATACACTATCCCTTTTAGACAATATTCCAATTAGCCTTATTAATTCAAAACTATTGTATTAGTAATTATAACTGATGTATAATAAAAATGCAATGATAATTATTATCGTTCAGGCGAATTTGAATCTAATAGGAATATTAAAGGAGGAAAATATGAAAATTTATAAAAGGCTTTTTTCCTATGTGCCTGAAGAAAAACATAATGGATATATAGCAGTTTTTTTATCAGCACTATCTGCATTTCTAATGGTGTACGGATATTCGTTACTGTATAAACTTTTAAGAAGTTCAATTGTTGAAGGAGATTTATTAGTAGCTAGGACTTTGTCCATTCAAGCTGTCTTATATTTGACGATAGGGGCACTAGTTTACTTTTTGTCAAACTTTTTTTCTCATAAACTTGGATTTCGCTTAGAAACTAATTTAAGAAAAAAAGGTATAGATGGACTTACAGGAGCAAGTTTTCGCTTTTATGATTTAAACCCATCTGGAATTATAAGAAAAACTATTGATGATAATGCAGCTAAAACTCATACGGCAGTAGCACATATGATACCAGATAACTCTCAAGCTTTTTTAATTCCAGTATTATCTTTAATACTTGCCTTTTCTATTAGTAGCAGAGTGGGATTAGTTATTCTTATACTAACAATAGTAGGGGCTCTTATTTTAAAGAACATGATGGGTGGAGGAGAGTTCATGGAATACTACCAAAAATCCTTAGAAATTTTAAGTGGTGAAACAGTTGAATATGTCAGAGGCATGCAAGTTGTTAAAATATTCGGAGCTACTGTAGAGTCTTTTAAAACTCTTTATAAGGCGATTAAGGATTATTCTAAGTATGCTCTTGATTACTCAATTAGTTCTAAAAAACCTTATGTTCTATATCAATGGATATTTTTTGGAATTATTGCAATTTTGTCTATCCCTTTAGTTTTTACCATAAATAAAGTTAATAATGCTAATTTGCTTATTGTTGAACTATTCATGATTTTGTTTTTAAGTGGAGTAATGATGGTTTCATTTATGAAAATTATGTGGGCTAGTATGAACATCTTTAACGCTAGGTATGCTGTAGATACTTTAGAAGACTTATATAAAAAAATGAATGAAGATAAATTAAATTATGGAGAGATTGGTGATTTCAAAAACTATAATATAGAGTTTGAAAAAGTGAATTTTTCTTATAATGAAAACAAAGTACTAGAAAATTTATCTTTTAAATTAGAAGAAGGAAAAAAATATGCTTTGGTGGGTCATTCAGGATCAGGTAAATCGACTATTGTAAAGCTATTATCTGGTTTTTACAAAGTAGATAGTGGCAGTATAAAGATTGGAGAGAGACCCTTAGAATCTTATAGTAAGGATGCTCTAATAAACACAATTTCTTTTGTTTTTCAGGATAGCAAACTTTTTAAGACATCTATTTACGAAAATGTTGCTCTTGCTAATAGAAAGGCAAGTAGAGAAGAAGTTATGAAGGCTATGGAACTTGCCGGTTGTAATGTTATTTTAAATAAGTTTCCTGAAAGGGAGAATACCATGATTGGCTCAAAAGGAGTCTATTTATCAGGAGGAGAAAAACAGAGAATTGCTATTGCGAGAGCCATGCTCAAGAAATCTAAAATTGTAATTATGGATGAAGCTAGTGCTTCTATTGATCCAGACAATGAGTATGAGCTTCAAAAGGCCTTTAAAAACCTTATGAAAGATAAAACAGTTATTATGATTGCCCATAGGATGAGTAGTATTCGTTCTGTTGATGAAATTTTAGTTTTAGAGAATGGAGAAATAATTGAAAGAGGCAGTGATCAAGAACTTATTTCAAAAGGTGGAAAATATAAGGAATTATTAGAGCTTTATGACAGTGCAAATCAATGGAGGGTTAAAGATGAGGAAATTTTATAAAAATCGCTTTTGTCTGACTGATAAAGGGGCTAAAGATCTCACTAAATCTACTATATCAAGTTTCTTGGTCTACTGTATTAATATGGTTCCTGCCTTTATTTTAATGATGTTAACAGATGAGCTTATTTTGAAAAATGTTAAAAGCCCTTATTTATATTTTGGTGTTTCTGTTGTTACATTAGTATTAATGTATGTTTTGTTAGCCAAAGAATATGATGATCTTTATACTACAACTTATGAAGAGAGTGCTAATTTAAGAATAGATATTGCAGAAACTCTATCAAAACTTCCCCTATCCTACTTTTCAAAACATAATTTATCAGATATATCTCAAACGATTATGGCAGATGTGGAAAAAGTAGAACACGCTATGAGTCATTCAATTCCTAAAGTAGGAGGAATGGTTTTATTTTTCCCACTAATTGGAATTATGTTAATGATAGGTAATTTTAAGATGGGGCTTGCAGTAATGATCCCAACTATTTTAAGTTTTATACTAATACCTATTGCTAAAAAGTCGCAGGTAAAAGGAAACAAGAAATATCACAAGGTACTTAGAGAAAACTCAGAAAAATTCCAAGAAACCATTGAACTTCAACAAGAAATAAATAGTTTTAACTTATCCGATGAAGTGAGGTCTTCGTTATATATGCAGATGGATGAAAGTGAAAAAATACATCTTAAAGTTGAACAAGGCTCTCTTTTTGTAATGGGTTTATCCTCTGCTCTTGGCTTTGTAAGTATTGCAGTAGTTAGTTTTGTTGGGATTAGCCTTATTCTATCTGGGGAGATTGACATTTTATATCTCTTAGGTTATTTAATGGCTGCCATAAAGATAAAAGATATTTTCGATTTATCAAAAGAAGGATTATTAGAAGTGTTCTATATAGATCCAAGTGTTGAAAGGATTAGGGAGATTAAGGAAACAAAAATTCAAGAGGGTAAAGATGTAGAACTGAATATGTTTGATATAGTCTTCAAAAATGTAGCTTTTTCTTATGATGATAATCAGGTTTTAAAGGACATTAGCTTTACTGCGAAACAGGGAGAGGTAACGGCTTTAGTTGGAGCTTCCGGCTCTGGAAAGACAAGTATATTAAGATTAATATCAAGATTATATGATTATGATAAAGGTCAAATCTTAATAGATGGAAAGGATATAAAAAACATTTCCACAGATTCTTTATTTAAGAAAATATCTATTGTTTTTCAAGATGTTACTTTATTTAACTCATCTATATTAGAAAATATTCGTATAGGTAAAAAAGATGCCAGCGATGAAGAAGTTGTAAAGGCAGCTACCCTTGCAAATTGTATGGATTTTATTAATAAACTTCCTAATGGGTTAGATACAGTTATAGGAGAAAATGGGTCAGAGCTTTCTGGTGGTGAAAGACAAAGACTTTCTATAGCTAGAGCCTTTCTGAAGGACGCACCAATACTTATATTAGATGAAATATCAGCAAGTTTAGATGTGGACAATGAAAAGAAAATCCAAGAGTCTTTAAATAATTTAATTAAAGATAAAACTGTTGTAATCATTTCACACAGAATGAAATCCATAGAAAATGCTGACAAGATAGTAGTTCTTGAAAACGGAAGAGTAGAAAGCGAAGGTAAGCATGAAGAGCTTTTACAAAAATCAAAAGTTTACAAGAATTTAATAGAAAAAACAAAAATGGCAGAAGAATTTATTTATTAGGAGGATTAGAATGAATAATAAAAAGTTAAAAGGAAAAGATGTTATTACGATAGGTATATTTACTGCAATATATTTTGCAATCAATTTTGGGTTTATGCTTTTAGGCGGTCTTCATCCATTAATGTGGATACTTATGCCTGGCTTTATAGCCTTAGTTGGTTCTATACCATATATGATTATGGTTCAAAAAGTAAAAAAAACAGGAGCAGTCATAATAATGGGAGCTATTGTTGCTATAATATACTACTTAACTGGTCAATTTAGTTTAATAATAATTGCATCATTAGCAATTGCCAGTATTTTGGCAGAAGTGATAAGATACCTATCAAAGTATGACAGTTATAAATGGAATTCACTTTCATATGCTTTCTTTTCATTAGGTATGGTAGGGTCTCCAGCACAAATATGGATTCTAAAAGATGAATTCATATCAAAAATTCTTAAAATGGGGATGCCAGTAGATTATGTTAATATATTAAAAACTTTTATTAACACACCGATGTTAATTGTATTAATTGTAACACCATTTGTTTTTGGATTATTATCTTGTGGGATTTTAAAATCATTTCTATATAAAAATTTTGAGGCGAGAAATTAAAATGTTCAAGCGATTAAAATTAGATCCTAGAACCTCAATAATATTGCTTTTATTAGTAAATATATTTTTCTTTAAAAGTAGATCGTTGGCAAGTGAATTAATTTTAATGAGCTATTTGTTGATTATTTTGACAGTTTGCGGAAATTTTAAACCGGGATTAAAAGTATATTTAACTTTTATTACTTTTTTAATAATAAATTATTTAGTTTTTCCCTATTCACCTAAGTGGATTGTAACGACATTTATTGTACCTGTTTCTTATGCAAGGAAGATTTTTCCTTGCATAATGGCAGGAACATTGTTATACAAAACGGTGACCGTAAGAGGAATTGCAGGAGTTTTTAGAAAATTTAAATTCTCAGAAAATTTTATTTTAGCATTTATGATAACTTATAGATATTTTCCCACATTAAGACAAGATATACATTGTGTTAGAGAATCAATGAAGATTAGGGGGATTAGTATGATTAAAAACATGGATATATTTGTTGTACCTATAATAAATTCTGCAATTGATATGTCTGAAGAGTTATCTAAGGCAGCTGTAACACGAGGAGTCGAGAATCCAGGTAGAAAAACAACTATAATTGATTTTAAATTCACTGTTTATGATGTATTAGTTATTTTATTTGTTGTTTTAATTATGGTTATATTTTAGGTGAGTTAGAATGGGTTATGTAAATATAAATGATGTATCTTGTACCTCTAAAACGGGATATAAAATATTAAAAGATATCAACTTAAATGTTGAAAAAGGCGAATGTATACTACTTATGGGGCTAAGTGGTTCAGGCAAAACGTCATTGACTAAATTAATAAATGGAATTATACCACATTTTGAAGAAGAAACTGACTTTGTTGGAGAAGTTTTAATAGAGGGAGAATCTACTAGAAATATATCGCAATATAAAATTTCAGAAAAAGTTGGTTCAATATTTCAAAATCCAAAATCTCAATTTTTTAATTCTGATGTTGAGGGAGAAATTGTATTCGGTCTTGAAAATATGGGAATTGATCCAGAGTTAATAAAAAAAAGCTTTAAAAAAACTATCAATAATTTAAATATAGATAGATTATTAGGTAAAAATGTCATCTCATTGTCGAGTGGGGAAAAACAAATTTTAGCTTTTGCATCTATTTTTGCATTAAACACAGATATTGTCGTATTGGACGAACCATCTTCAAATCTTGATATGGATACAATTGAAACGATAAAAAATAATATTGAAATATTTAAAAAAGAAGGGAAGACAATTATAGTTGCAGAACATCGACTATATTATTTAAAAGACATAATTGATAAAGCATATTATATAGATAAAGGCATAATTAAGGATTGTTTCACACAAGAAGAGATAAAATCATTTAACTCGAAAAAAGAAAATAATCTCAAAATCAGAACTTTATCTACTCCGAAGTTGGAAGTTCTTGAAAAAGAATTTAATAAAAATAATGAGTATTTATGTGAAGATTTATCGTATACAATAAATGGAAATCTCATATTTAAAGATATTAATATTTCTTTGAATAGAGGAGAAGTTTTAGGAATAATAGGAAAAAATGGTATAGGAAAAACTAGTCTGTTAAAGTGCATTTCAGGACTTATGAAGAAAAATACAGGAAGTGTTTTTTTTAACAATAAACTTTTAAATAATAAAGATAGGTTAAAAAATACATACCTTGTAACACAGGACATTAATTCACAATTATTCACTCGAAGCGTAAAAGAAGAATGTGAATTAAATTTACATGAGGATAGATTAAATCAGGTAGATGTAGTTCTAAATAGGCTTGGATTAGATAAATATAAAGATAAGCACCCAATGTCGCTATCAGGAGGACAAAAACAAAGGTTAACAATTGCCTTAGCTCTACTTTCAAATAAAGAAATCATAATCTTTGATGAGCCTACAAGTGGTTTAGATTTCAAAAATATGATAATTGTATCAGAAGCTATAAAAGATTTGGCGAAAAAATCCAATAAAGTTGTAATTGTTGTTTCGCATGATTATGAGTTTTTAAATAATGTAGCAGATGGAATATATAAAATGGCATAAAATCAATAATTAAAATCTTAAGGGTCTGTAAATAATTTTGTGTATCAACCTAAATCCTGGTAAAAAGGTAAGGGTTGATACATTTTTTATTTATCAATGTTTATCCATTCCTCTAGAATTGGAGTTTTACTTAATTTTACACAACTTTGATAAACTATCAATTTTTCATGAAAATTTAGAGTTGATTTTATTGGATGTATTTTTGTAATTGCCATACTAATCACCAGAACTTTCTTTTGATTTATTTAGAAGTAGAGAATGGATCTGCCATATTTCTCTTGATAATTTTTCTATTTTTTCTCTCATATAGTCAATATCTTTTTTGTAAATAACACCAGTTGTATTAGCGGCTTTTGCAATCTGGTTTATGTTATTTGTTGCATTTGAAAGTAGCAATTGGAGATCTCTGAATGGTTCTAGGTCTACAATATAAATTTCTTTTTCTAATACACATTTCCTAAGAAAATGGGACATTGTTTTGAAGTTTGCAAGTTTCATTTTCTTTTCAAAAATTTCTTTTTCTTCATCTGTTAAATATATTTTTAGTTGATTATTTCTTTTTCTATTATCCATATATTTCTCCTTTTCACTTAGCTTTTGGGGTCTTAGGGTTCTCCCTAACAAGAAAAAATCATAAAATTATATAGCCTTAAAGGCTATTGATTTTTTGATTTTTTCGTAAGTGGGTACTCACTTACTGTGCTTGATACTACTAACGAGTTTTTAATCTATTTTTTAATATTTTTTCAAATAGACATTAATAAGTGTAACTGTAACTTATAAAATAAAAACTTCCAAAATTAGGCGAGCTTGTTTTAAGAGTCTGTGTCAACCCCTTATTATCAAGCCATTAATTTATGTAATCCTAATTTAAGAAGATTTATAACGATGGGTTACAGGTTACAAAGTTACATTTGTAGCTTTACTTGATTTGCAGTATCTATTTCTAATTGATTTTCTTTTTTCCATTCTTCTGGCAATAGATTCTTGTCAACTTCTATAAAGTCAGTTTCGTTTTCTGTTTTCTTTTCATAATATAGTTTTACTGGAATTGAGACTCCACTTGGTGATATTCTCTTGGTCTTTGATGACCTAACTGGAATCCATTCTTGAAAATAATTATCCATAATTTCTGAAAAGGATTTTGATTTTATTTGATAGCCTTGCATGGTTAGTTCTTTGAAACAAGTTATATTTGGATCTGCACTTTTTGGCTTATATTCTTCTAAGAAATATCTAATGTCTTCCACATCTGGGTTTAGATATTTGAATTTTTCTTGTTCCTTATACAAGTCTTTTAAAAGATTTTTTGGTATAGTCCATGCGTGAGTCTTGTTTTTAAAGATTTCATATCCAAAGGCTAGAGCCTGGTTAAAATCATCTCTTATAAGAGATATATATTCTTTATCTGAAATTTTTTCTTTATTATTTTTATCTGGAAATATAGTCTTTGCTCTTTTATTCGAGTTACATTCAACAGGTAAATATCTTCTTTCTCCAGTATGATCATTAAGAAAAGTTCTTTCGTTTAATGTCCCTATAAAGATGCAAGTTCTTGGCACATCTGTTGCATATTTTTCGTAGGGTATTCTTATCCTATCGCTTAATTTTGATAAAAAAGATTTAGCTTCATTAGCCGATTTTGCATTTCTTAAAGCAACAAATTCTTCGATTTCAACGACAGTTTTACCCATAAGGTTCATGACGGCATCCTTGCCTTGAATGTTTTCTATTGTGCAAAACCAATCGTCTGTTATGGACAGGTATCTTGCAAAAGTCGATTTGCCTATACCTTGTCCACCAACTAAAACAATCATCTCATCAAACTTAGCTCCTGGATTAAAAATTCTTTTTATCATGCCCAATATCATATGTTCCATTATCCAATTGTTAAGCTCTGTATCATCCGCTCCCAAATACTTTGGTAAAAGTTTTCTAATGGCATTTTTATCTCCATTCCATTTTAAATTTTGAAGATATTGCTTTGGCGGACTCACTTCATATTGATGAGCTACAAAACGAATAGCTTCCCACATTTTGTTTGCGTTATAATTAATTCCAAAATGTTTTTCTATCTCTAAGCCTAATCTATTGTTCAAAGAATCATCCCAAAGTCTTATTTGATTTTCCTTTATATTTCTTTCTCCGATAATTTTCCCCTGGAATTTTATTTCATTGGTAAATTTATCAAAGAATATTTGTCCCTCAATTATTTTTTGATTTTGACAATATTTGGGATTTAAAATAGCTGTTACAATATTCCCAGTAATTTGTCTAACCGTCCCCTTATCTGTAGTTTGTAAGTCTAAAAAGGCGTAAGTCTGATCTATTTCTGGGAATTTTAATTTAATATCTGTCATAAGCCTTACTCCTCTTCTTTTTACAACCATCTAATCTCTTTATTGTTTTATATTTATTCTCCATTTTATCCTCCTGTCTGGTATAAATAAGACTCCTGTGGTAAAATGAACTTGTCTAGAGAACACTTCTCACAGGAGTGCATGCCTTTACTCTTTGTAGTAGGGGCTTTTTTCTTTTTTGATCTCTTCATATATTTCAAAATATAAATTAAAATATCAGCTTCATCGTCATTGAGTTTGCCAAACTTTTTAATAACTTTTGCTAGTTGAAATATTTCCTTGGCTATATTATCAGAAAGTCTATAATCACTTGCTAACTTAACTTCGTGATTTAATAGCATTTGTAGAAAATAATCTTGTTTTTTAAGTCCACTGATTTCAATCTTTTTGTTTATTAGATCATATTCTTCTTCAGAGACTCTGAAATTTAAAATTCGATTTCTTTTTCTATTTTTGTCTTTATTTCTCGTTTTTTTAGAAATTTCATCTAATGAATGTCTTCTAAACATCTTTCACGTCCTCTTCTAATAAATCTTTCCATTCATTTGCCTTATTATTTCTTACTTGTGTTAAAGACAAAGCCATTTCTTTTTGCTTACTAGGGAAGAGATGAGCGTATCTATAGGTTATATCAATCGATTCATGTCCAACCCTATCAGCTATTGCAGTTGCAGAAAATCCAAGTTCAATTAAGAGAGAAACGTGAGAATGCCTTAAATCATGTATTCTAATTCTTTTTACTTGAGATTTCTTAGATCCCCTATCCATTTCATGGTGTAGGTAACTCTTGGAGAAATTAAATATTAAGTCTTTTGGTTTTAACTTATAAAAACTATCTATATACTCTTTAATCTCTTCAGTTAGAAATTCAGGCATAACTATTTTCCTTATACTTTTTTTAGTCTTAGGAGCAGTTATTACATTTTTCCCATCAATCCTTTGTAAAGATTCATCAATTTTTAATGTATGCCTTTCAAAATCAAATTTCTCTTTTGTTAAGGCTAATAATTCTCCCATTCTAAGACCACACCAATATAAAAGTTCAAAAGCATAGAATGATTCGGGTTTATCTTTTATAGCTTCTATAAATCTTTCATATTCATCTTGAGTCCAAAATAGCATTTCATCAGCTTCTTTTTCTCCCATAGAACCAACATCACGAGCAACATTAGTTTTTAAATTGTAATACCTACAGGCATGATTTAAGATACTAGATAACTGGGCATGAATAGTTCTCAAATAAGTAGGAGAGTAGTTTTTTCCATTCTTATCCTTAATCTTCATAAGCTCATTTTGCCATTGAATGATGGTTACGTTATTAATCTCATTAAGCATTAAATCACCAATATATGGAAGTATTTTTTGATTTACAATTGCTTCTTTTGTCCTCCAAGTATTTTCTCTTATTCTTGGTTTTCTATCCCTCTTATAAAGTTCAAAAAACTCCCTAAAGCTCATCTCAATTGATTCAGAATGTTGATTTAAGAATTCTTGTTCCCATTTTAAAGCTTCTTTTTTTGTTAAAAATCCACGTTTTTTCTTAGTTAATTTTTCTCCTTTCCAGTTGGTGTAATTAAATTTACTAAACCAAGCCTTGTTCCCGCTTTCATCTCTAAATGCTGGCACTTTAAACCTCCTTTGCATTTGTTGGTTTATAGCAATACTTTTCCATAAAGTATTCTCTATTTACCTTTCCTCTTTGCACACGATAACCTAATTTAAGTAGATCTTGATTCATATCGTTTATTATCTGATATGCTGTTGTCCTACTTACATCAAGAAATTCTTGTACATCTTTTGCATTCATAAAAATACCTTTCATAATGTCCTCCTTTTATAGTTTGTAAGGTTCTACATCCTCAAAAGGGCGAGCATTAATTTATATGTCTTACAATTTCCGTTCAATATTGAACGGTATGTATATATAATAACAGTTCATATTTGTTCTGTCAAGTTTTTTCTATTTATTTTTTTCTAAAATATTCAGATACTTACAAATATTTACAACAGAACAGTTTTGTTGAGCTTTTGTTCGTTTTGTGATAAAATATTTATAGTTATTGTGAAATAAGGAGGAGTTAGTTTGATTTCTGGAGAAAAATTAAAAAAGTTAAGACTTATGAGAAACTTAACTCAAAAAGAACTTGCAATTAAGTCTGGTTTGACAGATGCTGCCATAAGAAATTATGAACTTGGAAATAGATCTCCAAGTAAAGAACAATTACAAAAAATATCTGAAGCACTTGATTGTGACATATCAGCATTAATTAATCATGAACCTAATTCTATTTTTGAAATAATGCATATAATATTTGATTATGAAAAAGACATGAAGTTTAGACCGTTGGCAGGCGATGGAGAAATCACAGGGCTTTTATCAAATGATGTAGACTTCAATAATTTTCTTATAGAATGGAATGAGATGAGAAAAAAGCATTACAATGATGAAATAACAGACGAAGAGTTTGAAGATTGGAAGCTATCTTACCCTAAAAAATCAAGATTTTTAAAATAAAAATATGTACTCAAAAGACCGTAGCTTGAAACTACGGTCTAATTTTTGTCCAAATGTAAACCACTTGGAACTATTATTTTAATTATTTTTTTTACTCCCAGTACCATTTGAGTACCAGTAGCCATTTTTTACAACTTTCCTCTCGAAAACCATTCTGGTTTTCTCGCTTAATTGGTATGCATACAATAAATAGCACAATTTATTGTATCCATACCAGATCGCCTGACAGATGATGATGATGTCATGCTGTTGTTGAAACTCATTTTTCACAGGCAGGACACGCAGGAACTATTGAAAAAACAGCTGTAACGGGAGAAGTCTGAAATCCCTTAGTTTACTAAGGGCGTAATTATACACCACCCAGAGGTTGGTGCATTGTGTTCTCCGAAGGCTCCTCGCCAGAGGGCTGTGATTTTCCGCAGTCATGGTCTGTTCCAAATCAAAAAGAGGACACTACGCTTCCCCTGCACTGGCTGCCGCCAGCTACCCTTTGAAAGGAAAAATTTATAGAAACAGTATTTACTACGAAATTCACCACTAAAATATTATTTTAAGAGATATAAACTTAAAAACAAATTAGTTGACGCATCAACTAATTTGTGGTATACTTCACTTATTATGAAAAGTGATGTAAGAGTAATGAAATATAAACGTTATATTTTCCCTATATTGATGGGGAGTACAATGAGTTGCATTATGTCTCAGATGAATACTGGAAAAATTGTTTTTCCGTCTATACTTTTAATGATGTTATTGCAATCTATAGTTGCAAGTATAGCATCTTTGATTTTTCCGGCTGGACTTATAGGTGCAAAAGTAACAGAGAAACTATATACTGGAAAATCATATATTGTTTTTTTAGTTCTTTCATCAATAATTCCAGCGATATATTTTACTACAATTATGTCTGTAAGCGGATTGTTAAGAATGAAGGGATATGATGAGAATTTCTGGAAAATATATTTTTCCTCATTTCCTATTAATGTTGTATTAGGATATTTTTCGAGTATTTTTTGGAATGTGATATTGGACAAAGTTTTAAGAAGAAAAGAGGCATAAAGTGGAGAAAAGTATCGGAAAACTTATAACTTATTTATCGAGATGTATTCAGCAAGAATTAAAAAATGTAGTTGTTCCATTTGACATAAGTGTCGGAGAAGAGCCTTATTACATGGCACTTACAAAACAGGATGGATTGACTCAGGATGAATTAACAAAGCTTGTGAAAGTAGATAAGGCTGGTACGGCTCGAATGGTTAAATCATTAGAGCAAAAAGGATATATCACACGAGAAACAGACCCTAAAGATAAAAGAAACAAAAAAATACATCTTACAGAAAGAGGACGATTAAAATATGAACCTTTACGTAGAGCATTAAAAGAATTTAATCAGAAGTTGACATCAGAATGGACAGATGAACAATATGAAATCGTTTATCAAAGTCTGGAAATGCTAAAAAAAAATTTTGAGATTGATAATAAATAACTTTCAATTTATTGCCCCTCTACACATCGGGTCAACTTGCCTCGAACTTTTACACCTTGGATTGTCAACACTTATTTGTACAATTTAAAATCGAACGCACTAATTTAAGATTAAATGATAATTACTAGTTAATCTTGATTGTCTATATTTAACTGGGGCTGTAAATAATTTTGTGTATCAACCTAAATCCTGACATAAGGGTAAAGGTTGATACATTTTTTGCTTTTAAATATCTATACACTCCTATAGAAATAGAGCATATCGTAGTATTATAAAACTTTAATTATTGAACTAGAAGTTTAAATATTATCATAATTTCTACATTTTTTCATTCCCTCCTTAATAATAGTGAATGCACATCCCACAACTCCTTGGATATTTTCTCTATTTTTTCTCTCATATAATCTATATCTTTCTTATAAATGACTCCCGTTGTATTAGTTGCTTTTACGGTCTGGTTTATATTATTTGTTGCATTTGAAAGTGACCATTGTAAATCTCTAAATTGTTCTAGGTCTATAATATAAATTTCTTTTTCTTCATATGTTGAGTATATTTTTAGTTGATTTTTTAAATTTATTTTATACTAGATGTCGCTTTTAATTGTACAACCTATCAAATAAAAAAGACCATAACACTTAAGTTATGATCTAATTTTTTGTCCAAATGTAAACCACTTGGAACTATTATTTAGTTTATTCTTTTTAGCTTCCAGTACCATTTGAGTACCAGTAGCCATTTTTTATTCTCTATATAGCTTGTAATCAAGCCATTTTAGAAAATTTTGCGATTATTCCCATTCGATTGTTCCTGGTGGTTTGCTGGTTATGTCGTAGACTATTCTGCCTACTCCTTCTACTTCGTTTATCATTCTGTTTGATAATTTTTGCATTAGTTCGTATGGGAGGTTTGCTGCTTCTACTGTCATTGCGTCTGTACTTGTGACTGCTCTTACTGCTATGACGTTGTCGTAGCTTCTGGCATCTCCTTTTACTCCTACTGTTTTGATTGGGGTCCATACGGTGAAGTATTGCCAGATTTTTTCGTTTAGGCCGAAGTTTTTGACTTCTTCTCTTAGGATGGCGTCGGTTTCTCTTACTATTCTTAGTTTGTCTTCTGTGATGTCTCCTATTACTCTTATGGCAAGACCTGGTCCTGGGAATGGTTGTCTCCAGACCATGTCGTGTGGGACGCCTATTTCTTCGCCTAGGGCTCTTACTTCATCTTTGAAAAGGAGTCTTAGTGGTTCTACTAGGCCTTTGAAGTCCATGTCTTCTGGCAGGCCGCCTACGTTGTGGTGGCTTTTTATTACACTTGCTTTGTCTTTGCCGGATTCTATTACGTCTGGGTAGATTGTGCCTTGGACTAGGTAGTTGGCTCCGCCGATTTTTTTGGCTTCTTCTTCGAATACTTCTACGAAGTGGTTGCCTATGATTTTTCTTTTTGTTTCTGGGTCAGATTCGCCTTTTAATAGGTCTAGGAATTCTTTGGATTTGTCTACCATTTTTACATTTAGGCCTAGGCCTTTGTAGGTTTCCATGACTGATTTTGCTTCGTCTTTTCTTAGTAGACCGTGGTCTACGAAGATACATTGGAGATTATCTCCTATGGCTTTTGAGACTATGGTTGCTGCTACAGAGCTATCTACTCCGCCTGATAGACCGCAGATCATTTTCTCGCCTTGGTATTTTTCTTTGATTTCTGCTATGATTTCTTTGGCGAAGTCTTTCATTTTCCATGTTTTTTCGGCCTTACATATTCCTAGGACGAAGTTTTCTAGGATTTTTTGGCCGTATTCTGAGTGGACTACTTCTGGGTGGAATTGGACTGAGTAGAGGGCTTTTTCGGTATTTTCCATGGCTGCCACGTCTGTGTTGGCTGTGGATGCTGTTGCTCTAAAGCCTTCTGCTAGGTCTTTTACCCTATCTTTGTGGTTCATCCAGATTATGGATTCTTCTGGAATGTCTTTGAATAGGCAGCTTTCCTTATCTACTTTTAGGTCGGTTTTGCCATATTCGGCTAAGTTTGGTGTTTCGATTGTGCCGCCGTTTACATAATTTATGTATTGGTGGCCGTAGCAGATGCCTAATACTGGCACGCCTAGGTCAAAGATTTTGCTGTCGGCTTTTGGGCTTTCGCTATCGTTTACTGATTGTGGGCCGCCTGTTAGGATGATACCAGCTAGGTTGTCTAGGTTGATTTCGCTGAGATTGGTGTCGCACTCATGAAGTTCTGCATAGACTCCCATTTCTCTTACTCTTCTTACTATGAGCTGGTCGTATTGGCCGCCGAAGTTTAAGACTAGGATTTTTTCTTTCTTCATTGTTTCCCCTTTAATTTAAGTTTCGTACTTCCTTTTCTTCTGGGAAGTTCTCGTAGTAATATTGGACAATTTCTGTGGCTGTTTGTTCGACTGTGTTTTCTGTTACATCTATGACTTTGCAGTCTAGGTCAGAAAATATTTCTTTGGCGTATTCTAGCTCTCTTTCGATTCTTCCCTTGTCAAAGTATTTGCTTTCACCAACTATGCCTAGGGACTTGCTCCTTGTTTCTCTGATGTCTGAGAGCTTGTCTGGATTTATGATTAGGCCTATTATCCTTCTTGGGTCGACTTCAAAGAGCTCCTGTGGAAGTTTGGCCTCAGGCACTAGTGGTAGGTTTGAGACTTTGAAATTTTTTGTGGCTAGGATCATGGTTGTAGGTGTCTTAGATGTGCGTGATACTCCTACTAGGACTATGTCTGATTTTAGAAAGCCCCTGAAGTCTTTGCCATCGTCGTATTGGATGGCAAATTCTATGGCTTCTATCATTTCGAAGTAGTTTCTTGATAGGGTCCTGGTGAGGCCTCTTTGTCTAATTGCCTTATGGCCGGTAAATTGTTCAAACTTATCGATTCCATATGATAGGATGTCTAAGACTGTTATATCTAGATCTTTGGCCCTTGATCTAAGATACTGGGTTAATTCTTTGTTGGCTAGGGTTTGGACTATTATGGAATAGGATGGAAGGTCGGCTAGAATCTCGTCTATTTCATCTGTATCTACTATGTCTGAGAATCTTCTCATGCTTGTTTTTAGGTCTGGGAATTGACTTGTTACTGATTTCATGTAGTTTATTGCTGTTTCCCCGGTGGAGTCACTTATTATCACAATCGTTAAAACATCGTCCATCAAATCCTCCTATCTTACTATTTGTGATATATCAAATATCCTAGCTATCCTCTTTTGTACTTGATTTAGCATAGCTAATCTGTTGTTTTTGATTTCTTCGTTTTCATCATTTATCATGGTCTTGTCTAGGTATTCATTACCGACTAAGGCTGTGGCTTGAATATTTTCTAGCTCTTTTTTGTAGTCAGCAGCATTTACTAGGGCTATCTCATCGATATTTGATATGGTTTCATAGAAACTTCTTTCTAGGTCTGTTTGTAGTAGGTCTGCCTTTACTAGGTCAGCTCCTGTGTCTTTGGCTAGGTTATTTATCCTGATTAGGTAGGATAGGCCGTCTTCATTTTCATCTATGAAGGCTGTAACTGCCTTTACCTTTTCACTCATTCTTAGAATGTTGGTATTATTTGTATCTACTACAGCATTTACTATATCATACCTATAACCATCATCTAAAAGTTTGTTTTTGAGCCTGTCTTTGATGAAGGCGAGGGTTTTGTCTAGAGTTGTGTCATAGTCAAAGGCTAGGGCATTTACCTCTGTGTAGACTAGGAGGGCTTCTGAGATTAGCTTTCTTAGGTCTACGTCTATACCATTTGCAAGTATTATATTTATTATTCCAAGGGCTGCCCTTCTTAGGCCGAATGGGTCTTTTGATCCTGTGACATATTTTTCTATAGCGTAAAGGCCTACAATAGAATCCATCTTATCTGCTATTGATAGGAGGATACCTATTACTGATTTTGGTAGGTCTGAGCTTGCTCCCTTTGGCAGATATTGCTCTTTGATTGCTTCTGCTACCCTTTGGTTTTCGCCAGAGTTTTGGGCATAGATTGCGCCCATGGTTCCTTGAAGCTCGGTAAATTCTACTACCATTTTTGTGACTAGGTCTGCCTTTGAAAGCTTGGCTGCTCTTTTGGCATCTTCTATGATGTCATTGCCTAGGTCTAGTTCTTTTTGGTATCTTTCTGCTAAATCTACTAGTCTTTGAGTTTTTTGGGCCATGGTGCCAAGACCTTCGAAAAATACTAACTTATCTAGCTCTGGCAAATAAGATTCTAGTGGCTTTGATGCGTCTATATCGTAGAAGAATTTTGCATCTTCTAGCCTTGCTACTAGGACTTTTTTATTTCCTTCTATTACATTTTCACTCATGTAGTCATCACCATTTCTTACTAGGAGAAAGTATGGAAGGAGCTTGTTTTTGTCATCTAAGATTGGGAAATATCTTTGATGGTCCTTCATTGGTGTGGTAATTACTTCTTTTGGTAGGCTTAGGTAGGTTTGGTCTATATCGCCTACAAGGACTGTTGGATATTCGACAATATTTACCACCTCATCTAGGAGGTCTTCATCTTTCATGTAGGTGCCGCCTACTTGGCCTGCTAGGGAATTAAGGCCTCTTTGGATGATGTCTTGTCTGTCCTTACCCCTTAGAATTACGAAATTATCCTTTAGTTGTTTTTCATAAGTATCGATTGATTCTATTTCTATGTGGTCAGAGCCTAGGGACCTGTGGCCTTTGGTGATATTTCCTACTTCTATGCCATCTGCATCGAAAGATAAAACTTTATCATCTAATAGAGAAACAAACCATCTGATTGGTCTTGCCCATCTGATGGACTTGCCGCCCCATCTCATTGATCTAGGGAAGGATATGGATTTGACTAGTTCAAATACTTCTTCTTTTAGAACTTCTTCTAGGCTTTTGCCTTCTTCTTTCTTTTCTACAAAGATATAGTCTTCGCCCTTTACTTCTCTTATAATCACATCATCAAGGCTTGCCCCTTGTCCTCTTAAGAATCCTTCTAGAGCCTTGCTTGCAACTCCATTTTCATCATAGGCTATCTTTACACTTGGTCCTCTTACAGATTTAATTTCTTCTTTTTGGCTTTCTTCTACATTTACGAGTTTGATCATAAATCTTCTTGGTGTGGATTCTATTTCAATGGCCTCGTATGAGAATTTATTTTCTTCTAAAAGCCTTGTAAATTTATCCCTTAGCTGGGTCTTGGTATTTTTGACATAAGCTGAAGGTATTTCTTCTACACCAATTTCTAATAGGTAATTATGCATCTTTTTCCTTTCTTAAGAGTGGGAAGCCTTCTTCTTCTCTTTTTTCTATATATTTTTCTGCTACTAGGCTTGAAATATCCCTTACTCTTTTGATATAGTGATTTCTTTCTGAAACAGATAGAGCACCCTTGGCATCAAGTGTGTTGAAGGTGTGACTTGATTTTAATACATTGTCATAGGCTGGATATACAAGGCCTGCTTCTATGAGTCTTCCTGCTTCTTTTTCGTAGATATTAAATAAAGTCTCTAGGGTTTCGTTATCTGCATCTTCGAATGAATATTTGGAGTTTTCATATTCTGGTGTCTTGAAGATGTCTCCATAGGTCAAGTTTTCTGACCATTTGATGTCATAGACATTGTCCACATCTTGAAGGTACATGCAGATTCTTTCAAGTCCTATAGTTATTTCTCCACTTTCTAGGGTACAGTTGATGCCGCCTACTTGTTGGAAATAGGTAAATTGGGTGATTTCCATCCCATCTAGCCATACTTCCCAACCTAGGCCCCAAGCACCGAGGGTTGGAGATTCCCAGTTATCTTCTACAAATCTTATGTCGTGGGCCTTTGGATCTATTCCAATGGCTTCTAGACAATTTAGGTATAAGTCTTGAATATTGGCTGGGGTTGGTTTAAGTAATATTTGCATTTGGTGGTGTTGGTAAAGTCTGTTTGGGTTTTGGCCGTACCTACCGTCTGCAGGTCTTCTAGAAGGCTCTACATAGCATACCTTCCATGGTTCTGGTCCTAGAGCTCTAAGAAAGGTGTGAGGGTTCATGGTACCTGCACCCTTTTCTATGTCATATGGAATCATTACTGAGCAGCCTTGCTCTTTCCAATACTCCTCTAGTTTTAAAATTAAATCTTCAAAGTACATTTATATTCCTTTCGAGTGTCTTAAGAACCCATTTGACGGATGGAAAATATCCTAGATCTAGGTTCTTAAGAGTGTAGTCTATTATTATTTTGCCGATTTTTTCGTAATTTTCCACTAATTTTATATTTTTTAATTCTTTTGACTCTGTGTAAAGGAGTTTATTAAAATATTTGTATTCTTCAAGAGTCAAATATACGCTGTCTTTTGCCTTGTTTTTGCAAGTCTCACATATAAGTGAGGACTCTCTCGGTGAAAAATAAAGGCCGTGGCCTCTTATATCTTTACCGCAAATACCACAAGTTTTAAAGTTTGGCTTAAAACCTGAAAAGGATGTGTATTTGAGGTAAAAGGCCAAGAATATATTTATAAAATTAGTATCAGCCTCTTCAAAGGCCATAAAGCTATTTAATAGAAGTTTGTAAACTGTTTCTATCTGGATAGCGTCGATTGTCCTTAAAAGCAGGTCGGCTATGGCTGATTTGTATAAGATTATGTCAAAATTTTTGCTTGACTTGGGGAAGGCTTCTACAATTACGCCCTCCCTTAGGCCGTAAAAATCTTTTTTGCTCTTGTAAAGGTCGTAGTGGGCTAGGATGAAGCGATTTGTAAGACCTAGGTTTTTGGAGTTTTTCTTAAGGACTGATTGGCAATTGATTGAAATCCTGCCCAAGTCCTTGGTGAAGAGTTCGATAATTTTAGAGGCCTCCTTGTATTTAAACTCCCTTAGGACGATGCCTTCTATATCCTTCAAATCACTTGTAGCCAAAGCGGTCTACCAACTTTTCTTTCTTTCTCCAGTCCTTTTCAACCTTGACCCAAAGCTGGAGATTGACCTTGCTTGCCAAAAAGCTTTCAATTTCTTTTCTTGCATCCATGCCGATTTGTTTAATCATTTGGCCATTTTTGCCAATTACTATCTGCTTGTGGGAATTTTTCTCAATTATGATTGAAGCCCTGATGTCAATTAGATCCTTATCTTCTCTTTCTTTGAAATCATCAATTCTTACAGCTACCCCGTGTGGGACTTCTTCTGATAGAAGCCTTAGGGCCTTTTCCCTGATTATCTCGCCTACTACAAATCTTTCGGTCTTATCTGTGATCATTTCCCTATCGTAGTAGGCTGGGCCTTCCCTTAGGTAGCTTTTGACTAGGGAGATATACTTGTCAATGTTTTTATCATCAAGGGCTGAGATCCCTAATATTGCATCAAAAATCCCCTCCTCATCGTAGAGGTCTTCTAGGTCAAAAAGCTCATCTTCTGTGACTAGGTCAATCTTATTTATCAGTAAAATTATTGGAACTCTCACATTTTTAAGCTCATCAATTATCATCCTATCAAGACTGCCAATTTCTTTTGAATCATCTACGACAAAGGTCACCAGGTCTGACTCGTTTAGACTTTCCTTAGAAAAGCTAAGTAGCCTTTCCTGGAGGATATTTCTTGGCTTTTGAATGCCTGGTGTGTCTATAAAAATTATCTGTGAATCATCGTCGTTGTATATTATATTAATCTTATCTCTGGTGGTTTGGGGCTTGTTGGAAATGATTGAGATTTTCTCCCTCAAAATCTTTTCCATAAGGGTAGACTTGCCCACATTGGCCCTGCCTACCACCGATACAAAGCCTGATTTCATTCTAAATCCTCCTTGCTGAAGCTATATGGCAAGAGCTCATCGATTGTATAGGTCTTATATGAGTTCTCATCCTTTGCAATTATTATCTTTGTGTCCTTATCAGCAAATTCTCTTATAAATTGCCTGCATACCCCGCAAGGATATGTATATTCGCTATCGCCATTTATAATTATAGTATCAATTTCCCTCTCGCCAGCACTGATGGCCCCTGCTAGGGCTGACCTTTCTGCGCAAAGGGTTGGCGAATAGGCTGCATTTTCTATATTTATGCCCTCATAGATCTTGCCGGATTTCATCTTGACTGCGGCTGCCACCCTAAAGTGTGAATAGGGGGTGTAGGCCTTTTCTTTAAGGGCTATGGTTCTTTTTATTAAATCTTTTATCTCTGTCATGAAAATATCCCAAATATAGCCATGGCCATGGATATACCAAGGATGGCTCCTCTTATTATCTCTTTTGTCGAATGGATGTCTGCCTCATAGCGGCTTTCTGCAACTATTAGGGCCATGCCGCCTAGGATCAACCTTACAAGGGGCTCATCAATTAGAAAAACTCCCATGGTTGCCAGGGCAAATGCTACTGATGTGTGGCCTGACACAAAACCGCCCTTCATGGCCGTTCCGTGGCCTTCATAGAAGACTCCCTTCAAAAATACCGTCAAAATAATTACTAATGAAATGGTAATTAGGGCAAGGTGGGAAGGACGTCTGGCAATCCTTAGGATTACTGAATCGTAGAAAGTTAAAAACTTATCAAAAAATATCAGATATGCCACAAAAAGGGCGTTGATGGCTGCAACAAAGGTAGCTGCAGCAGATACATCCTTGGCCGCCTTGGCAAGCTTAGAATACTTGCCCCCGCTTGCTAGGTCTACCGCCTCTTCAAGGGCAGTATTTAAAAGCTCTAGGGCAATGACAAAGACCACAGCAAAAACTAAAAACATCATTTCAACCCTTGATAGGCTGAAAAATAAAGAGCCCACCAAGACCAAAATGCTGGCTAAGATGTGAAATTTCATGTTCTTTTCGTGGTTTATGGCATAGACTAGGCCCTCGTAGGCATAGTCAAAACCTTTTAGGAATTTCTGCCCATGGCTAAGTTTTAGTGGCTCATAGTCCTCGCCTGCTACTTCTGGCTCATCTTCCCTAAGCTCTTCTAAGATTTCCTTTTTTAAATTTTCTTTGAGTTTGTCGTAATTATTATCCATTATATCTATTTAAAGACTCCTAGATTTTTCATAATCTCTTTTTCCTTGCCACGCATAATGGCCTTTTCATCATCTTCCATGTGGTCATAGCCTAGAAGATGGAGGGTCGAATGGCAGATGAGATAGGAAAGCTCACGGTCTAGGCTGTGGCCATATTCTTCTGCCTGGGCCTTTGCTATATCAAGGCAAATTACTATATCTCCAAGGATAAGATCTACATCCTCTTCCCCAGGGAAAATTTCATCATCCATGGGAAAGGATAGGACATCTGTAGGCCTATCAACTCCCCTGTAATCCCTATTTAGGGCGTGAATTTCATCCTTATCTACAAGGGTGAGTGATACTTCAACATGGCTTGTAAAATCTTCCACCCTTAGGACTTCTTCAATAGTTTTATAGGCCATGGCCTCGATTTGGTCAAGGTCTAGGTCCTCTTTGCTATTGTTGCTTATTAGGAGATTCATCGTTTTGCCCTCTTTTTTCTTCCCTTATTTTATCTTCTTTTTCGTAGGCATCAATTATCCTTTGAACAAGTGGGTGTCTGACCACGTCAATTGAAGTGAAGTTCATAAATTCAATACCCTTAACATCTCTTAAGATGTGGCTTGCTGAAACAAGGCCTGACTTTCTACCCTTACCCAGGTCAATCTGGGTCCTATCACCTGTGATTATGGCCTTTGACCCATAACCAAGACGGGTTAAGAACATCTTCATCTGCTCATAGGTTGTATTTTGGGCCTCATCTAGGATAACAAAGGAATTATCAAGGGTCCTACCCCTCATGTAGGCAAGGGGAGCTATCTCTATGATTCCCTTTTCAACAAGGGTTTGGTAGGAATCAAAACCTAGGATTTCAAAAAGAGCATCGTAAAGGGGTCTTAGATAAGGGTCTACCTTATCTTGGAGGTCACCTGGCAAGAAGCCTAGGCTTTCTCCTGCTTCTACTGCCGGACGGGTGAGGATTATCCTATTTATCTCATTGTTTTTAAAGGCACGGACTGCCATGGCCACTGCCAGGTAGGTCTTACCTGTACCGGCCGGTCCAATTCCAAAGACGATGTCATTTTCTAAAATCTTTGCCACATAGGCCTTTTGTCCCAGGGTCTTTGGCTTGATTGGCTTGCCGGCAGATGTTGTGACTATGACTTCATTTAGAAGGCCCTTTACCACATCCCTATTTTCCCTTTCCAGCATATCTGCATCGTATTTTATTTTTTGAAAATCAAGGTCCCCGCTTCTTTTAATCTCTTCTAAAAGCTGGACAATTAATTTTGAAGCAAGGCTCACATTGGCCTCATCTCCTGAGATTTCTAGGTCATTATCCTTAAGCTTTAACTTCACAGAGAACCTGTCTTCTATATATTTTCTGTTACTATCAAAATTACCAAAGAGACTCATCAGTCTCTCTGGCACTTCAATTCCTATATATTCTTTTATATTAACACATCCTTATCTTCTTTTTGAGACTGGCTTTGCTAGGATTTCTGCCATGATGACAGCATCCCTAAGCCTTTTTCTCTTTTTAGATCTTTTTATATCGTCTATTTTTTTGTCAGTCACTTCTTTTATTTCAGCTTCTTTTAGCCTTGCACGAGCCTTAGAATCTCCTTCTTCTTTTGGAGCAGATTTTTTCTTAAGCTCTGCCGCATGTTTGGCGGCAAGATCTGCCTTAAGCTTTCTTTGGGCTTCTATATTTGGTTTTTGGCTGGTTAGATCTGCCGGATTTCCCAAATCATTTAGGAAGTCTACGAAGGAATCCAGTCCCTTTTCTGCAAGGGTCTTATTTTTAGTCTTTTGGCTTTCAGCCTCGATTTCTGCTGCCAATTGGTCAAGAAAATTCAAAAATGAATTTCGCTTAGACATCTAAATCCTCGCTGGAATCTGAAATTGACTGACGCATTTTTGTATCTGCTTTAACATTTTGGAGGTTGTAATAGTCCATCACTCCGAGATTACCTTCTTTGAAGGCTTGGGCTATAGCAAGTGGAATTTCACTTTCAGCCTCTACTACCTTGGCTCTATTTTCTTGCTCTAGGGCAATAGCTTGGGCACGACGCTCTTCAGCCTTGGCTTGGGCAATGTTTTTATCAGCCTCTGCCTGGTCTCTTTGTAGCTCTGCACCAACATTTCGTCCTACATCCACATCTGCTATATCAATTGATAGGATTTCAAAGGCTGTACCTGAGTCAAGGCCCTTGTTTAGAACGGTTTGAGAAATATTGTCCGGATTTTCTAGAACAGCTGCGTGGGAATCTGATGAACCTACTGTTGTTACAATACCTTCACCAACTCTGGCAATGATTGTCTCTTCACCAGCACCACCGACAAGCCTTTCGATGTTAGCTCTTACAGTAACCTTGGCAATTACCTTTACCTCTATACCATTTTTAGCAACTGCTGCTATAACTGGTGTATTGATAACCTTAGGTGTAACTGACACTTGAACAGCCTCAAAAACATTACGACCAGCTAGGTCAATAGCTGCTGCTTGCTCAAAAGAAAGGTCTATATTGGCTCTTTCTGCTGCAATTAGGGCATCAACTACTTGGTTGATATTACCACCAGCTAGGTAGTGGCTTTCTAGGTCATTTGTTGAAATTGGAATACCTGCCTGATAAGATTTGATCATCGCAGCTACAATCTTTGATGGAGAAAGTCTCCTAAATCTCATAGCCACAAGGCTTGCCATAGATATCTTAAGGCCTGAAAACCTCGCAGTTATCCAAAGTCCAACTGGTACCATTGTAAAAAATACTATAACTAATACAAATATTAGTCCTAAAATTAAATATTCCATTATATCTCCTTCACTCTTATATGGCCATCTTTGATATCAACAACTGACACCATTTTTCCCTTTTCGATAAATTCTGCCCTGGCCATGGCATCATAAAGTTCTCCGTCTATCTCAATCCTGCCTGCTGGCCTAAGGATTGTCTTAGTTATACCCACACTTCCAACAAGATGTGAAAGTTCAACCTTCTTGCCAGTGTATATAGATTTGGGCTTTGTTTCTAGGATTGACTTTTCAAAAAGTTCTGCCTTAAAACCAAGTTTTACAAAGATAGCGACAGTAGCAAGGATTGCAAGGCCTGTAGTAAGGACTACAAATAGGCCCATCCTAGGATCTATAAAAGAATCCATCACCGAATAAATAGTAAGGGCAAGGCCTGCCACTCCAATGAGGCCAAAGCTTGGAATAAAAAGCTCCAGGCTTAAAAGGCTTATTCCAGCTATAAAGGTTATTAAAGTCACATTGTCGGCTATATTGTAAAAGGATGCTGCTATATAAAAATAGGCAAATAAACCTAAAGCAATACCAGCAAAGAGCAATTTCCTTTGGGTAAAAAGCACACAAATCATAGAAATAACTGCCAATATAAAGGCAAAAGCTATGACTAGGTCGTTTCCAAGCATAAATACCTCCTTGTACAAAATTTAAAATGAGAAAGAGCATCTAAAAATCAATCCCAAACCCACTTTAAAATATTATCTTCCTTATAATTATTATCTAGTAAATGGGGCAAAAAATCAACATAGGGACAAGCTAACAAAAGAGAAAAGCACTTTTCAAAATCCTTTTCAAAATCCCCAAGAAAAAAGGAGCCTGCGGCCCCCTTTATTATCTGTGTTTTCTTTTCCTAGTAAAAATCGAATCATTTGAATAATTTAGTATATGTTTCTTATAGACTTTTGAAGCTTGGATATAAGTAATATATAGGCTTAGGGCCAAAATTATTAGAGAAAGACCGCCTTCAATTATTCCAGCACTTCCCTTAATCAACCTTAAAGGCATGAAAAATACGGAAATATATGGGATAAATGATGCGATTTTTACAAATAAATTTACAGGTCTATTCATAAAAATCATAGCGACCATAAAGGTCCCTACAATTGTGATCATAAGAGGTGTCGCAACCTTTGAAGCATCCTCTTGCTTGCTTGCAAGTGAGCCCAGCATGGCAGCTATTATCATGTAGGCCAAGAGCGAGAGGATGATAAAGATGAAAATCTCCCCTATTATCATAAGGCTTGTCTTATCCAGGCTAAGATCAATTTTTATAAAGTCTAAAAGGCCCTTGGATTTGATTATAAAATAGGAAATTGCTCCAAAAATTATATATAAAATCGAATGGACGATTATGGCTAGGAAGTTACCTAATATTTTGCCAGCAAAATAGTCCTTGGCAGATACTGATGAGAAGATAAACTCAATCATCTTTGATCCTTTTTCTGTAGCTATATCAACGACTAGGACATTTGAATACATGATTAGCATAAAATACATGAACATCAAAAGGATGAAGTAGGAGGCATAGATCATAAGGCTCTTGCCCTTGTCAATTTGATTGATTTTTATATCTGCCTTGGTCGAAAAAATCCCAATTTGCTCTTCATTTAAACCTGCATTTTTGATATTAATGGCATTTTGAAGCTCATTTGCAAGAAGAGGCAATTTTGAAAGTGCCTTGCTATCCATGGTTTTAGTCTCAATAATAAGTTTTATCTGGCCATTTTCTTCAGAAATCTCCCCGTAAGACTCAATTTTCTCTGCCTTTAAAGTCTTTTCTGCTTCATCTTTTGAAACTAATTTATATTCATTTTCCATAGACTTTAGGTAAGGCTTTACAGTTTCATCTGCTACTAGGTAATACTTAGTAGTTGAATCTGCCTTGTCTGATTTTGTAAGGAAATAATTAAGACCCATAGGCACTAGCATTACAAGGATTGGTATAAAAACCATGGCCCAAAAGGCAGGCGATTTGATTTGTTTTTTGAAGGAATCAAGGGCAACTATTAACTTTCTATTCATTTTCTTCCACCTTTCTGGCAAAAATTTCATTTAGGCTTGGTGGCTCTTGGCTAAACATCTCAAGGTAGCCGAGTTTTCCTACAAGTTTCTCAAAAATTTCCCTGCCATTTTCTTCATCTTCAAGTCTGATAGTCCAGAAATTTCCTTCTCTTTTTAGGTCATAAGCTGGGAAAAGCTCTGATAAATCTGCATCAGTCCTAACTTTCACCAGGTCTTTTTCATAAGAATTTCTAATCTCATCTGGTGATCCATTTAGGACAATTTTTCCATTTCTCAGCATAATTAGCCTATCGCAAAGGTATTCGATATTTTCCATGTTATGGGATGAAAAAATTATGGTTGTACCTTCTTCGTTGATTTCCTTGATTATCCCCATCAAAAGATTGGCATTGTAAGGGTCAAGGCCCGAGAATGGTTCATCTAAGATTAAAAATTCTGGCTTATAGATTAGGCTTGCAAGAAGCTGAACCTTTTGCTGGTTGCCCTTTGAGAGGGACTTTATTTTATCATCCAGACTTCCCTTGATTTCAAAACGATCAAAGTAGCTTTTTAAGGTCTTTTCATCAAGATTTCTCATTTGGTTAAGCCTAGCAAAAAACTTCACCTCTTCTCTGATGGTTTTCTTTGGTGAGAGCGAACGCTCTTCTGGAAGAAAGCCAATTTTTTCTAGGGGCACGTCTGCCATTGGCTCGCCTTCATAAAGAATTTCTCCAGCAAAGTGGTCATAGAAATTCATCATGGAGCGAAAAAGTGTAGATTTTCCCGCCCCATTTTGGCCGATAACTCCGAAAAGTTCACCTCTTTTGACTTCAAAGGACACGTCATCAAGAGCCTTAAGGTCCCCAAAATTTTTAGTTAAGTTTTTTATTTCAATCATTTTTCTCTCCTGCAAAACCATTAGTTAATACACCAATCAAGCTTGGTATTAGGACAATTAGGGCTATTATTGGGCTTATATTTTCATAGAGGGCTGAGGAAAATAGGATTATTATTATCACAAATTGACTCATAAGCATCCTCTTATAGGCTAGGTAGCCCTTTTTGTAGTATTTGACCTTATCCCTCTCGTCAGATTCAGCCATGAACTTGCTTTCAAAAAAGAAATCAAAGACCTCAGTCTTTCTTTCTGGCTCAATTTTTTTGACAAGTTTATAAGTAAGGAAAGACAAGATGGAATTTATAGCTGTAAAAACTAGCAAAATCCCTAATACAAGCAAGGTATTTTTTACAAAGTCTGGGCTTGTTTTCATCTTGTTATAGATAATTATAACAAGGGATATGAGGGTAAATAAGCCTGCATCTCTCATTGCATTGGCATAGTCTATATACTTTGTTTCAATAAAATCATCTTGCCTTAAGCCCTTTTCAACTTCTTTTTTCCCTTTCAAGTAGAAATAAAAACCAAAGCCCGCAAATATACTACAAAGTCCAATAATCAAAGCTAAGATATGGTCGCTTAGAAAGCTATTAAGACCATTTACAAGACCACCTACATTTAATTTTCTAAAAATAAAACCTGCTCCAAAACCTACTATCAATCCAAATCCAGCCATAGCAAATATGCTAGCTAGGAAGCTTTTCTTATTATTTTTCATCACTTTCCTCCAGTCTAAAAATCTCATTGATATCCACACCTAGGACCTGGGCTATTTTTAGAGCCACGGTCACTGATGGGTTGTAATCTCCTCTTTCTATTAGGCTTATGGTCTGGCGGCTGACTCCGACAAGCCCTCCAAGCTCTGCTTGGTTATAGCCTGCTTTTTTTCTAAAATCAGCCAAATTATTTACTAGGTCCATCGCCCCTCCTTTCCAAATAATTGACAACTATTCTTGTCATTATTATATATCTGACAACTTTAATTGTCAAATTTATTTTTATTTACCTCTCCTCTAAATATATTATTGAAATACGGGTATAATGTTAGATATACCTAAAAAGAGGTGATTACTTTGATCTTTTTAAAGCAAGATGAAAACATGTACAAGCTCCTTGAGGCCTTATTTTATAAGGATGGAACCTGGGTTAGGATTGATGAGCTTGTAGATGATTTAGACCTTAGCAAAAAAACAATTCACAATTATATAGACGCTCTTGAGAAGTTATTTAAAAATTATGCCAAATTTGAAATGACTTCAAACCTTGTCAAGGCTGATTTTATCCTTGATATAGGCTTAAAAACTATCAAAAAAATTTTTATCAAAAACTCTCTGATAAGCCAAATTTTGACCATTACTTTTTTGGATGAAATAAAAAATAAAAAGGACTTAGCCACTAGGCTTAATACCAGCGATTCTTCTATTTTTAGAAATATTGGCTACCTTAACGAGGCTATCAAGGAGATTTATAATATAGAGTTTTCCTATGCAGACCTCGATTTTGTGGGCGATGAGTATGATATAGAGAAGTTTTATCTAAATCTTTTCATAAGCACTCAAATAAGTCCACTTGACTGGCCTTTTGAAGGCCTTGTCGATGAGAAAGATGTCACAACTATTGCCGAAAGCATCGGTAAGTCCATATACATGGAGATTATTTTCGGCCAATATTCTTATATCAAGACAGCCCTTGCCATCTCTCTTATCAGATATAGGCGAGGCTTTAAATTCAAGCTTGGCGAGATTGACCAAGATATGCTTAGCTTTGTCAAAAAATGTCTGTCAAATATCGAAGTTGCCAGGGCTACTAGAAGGCTTTTACCTGATGAAAATGGCGATTTGACCATGGTTTTATATCAAATTTTGGCATTTTTTATAAACCATGAATACACCCCATATTTTAAGAGCCTTGATGAAGTTTTTGAACTTGTTCCAATCTATAAGGATTATTACGACTATCTTTATGATAAATCTATAAAGCTCTGTGATAAGTACGAGATTGATAAGACAAATCTTGAAAATGCCTACAAGGAAATTTTCTCTTACTTTTATGTAAGGCTATTTAACGTAGAGCAGGCGGACTTTTTTGTAGCAAAAAGCCAGCACTTGCTTGATTATATCAGGTTTATTAACATAGATTTCTACAAGGATATCTATGCCATGATGGACGGGCTTTTGGATAAGTATCCTAAGCTTAGGGAAAGATATTCGACAGAAGCAATGGTGTATGCGATTTATTCAACCTGGCCAGGACTTTTGGGTCATATGATTGATAGCATCAAACAAATTAAGGCTATTATTATATCAAATTACGATAGGTATCATTCAAGACTTATACAGGATTTTATAAATTCTACAGCATCTACTATCTTAAGCGTAGATATTTATACCAAGCCAAGACTTGATATAAATTGGCTTAGACAGTCAGAGTATGATGTTATCATAACTGACTTCCTACTTGAGGCAGACCTAGCTGATAAACTCTTGCTAAACCTTGAAAACTTGCCAAGAGTCCACAGGTCCTTTAAGATTTTAGACCAAATCCTAGGCAAGAAATTTATGGAAATCAAGGCAGAAAACCCAGAATTTTTTGATAATTCAAAGCCACTTTGAAATAACTTTAAGCTATAAAAGCCCCCAGCTATTTTTGTCTGGGGGCTTTTCTTTTATGAATTTTTTGTGTATAATAGTAGAAATATTGTATAAAAGGAGATGATTAGATGTTCGCTGTAATAGTAAATACCCTGGCAGTTTTTATCGGAGGAATGCTCGGGACCGGTCTTTCAAATAGACTTGCCCACAAGTATCAAGAAGCCATTATGAAATTTTTACCGATTGCCATTCTTGTATTAGGTATCGATTCTGCCCTTAAGGGTGATATTATGATTATGATCATCTCTATAGTGGGCGGTGTCCTTGTAGGTGAATACCTAGATCTTGAGGGAGGCCTTGATAAATTTGCGGACTTTCTTAAAAATAAGTTTATAAAAAATTCTGAAAGCGACTTTTCCACTGGCTTTATTTCAGGAATTTTGCTTTTTTGTGTTGGCTCTATGGGAATTCTTGGGGCAATTGATGCAGGAGTTAAGGGTGATTATTCAATTCTTCTAACAAAGGCTGTCCTTGACGGGCTATCAGCACTTTTTCTTGCGGCAAGCCTTGGCAGTGGCATAGCTTTTGCAAGCCTTGCAGTCTTTATCTATGAAGGAGCTATTTGTCTTCTTGCTAGCCTTCTTTCACCACTTTTTACAGAATTTGTCCTTGCAAATATTTCAGGTGTCGGCGGCCTTACAATCATTGCCATAGGCCTATCCATGCTTGATATTGTCGACTTTAGGATAGCTAATGCCCTACCAGCTATAGCCATACCTGTCCTTATTGGGCTTATAATGTCTTTATTTTAAAAATCCTCCAAGCGGAGGATTTTTCTATACCCTATAAAGTATATAGGTATCTAATTTTTCAAATCCATTTGCAATAGCCACTTCTAGTTCTAATTCTTTTTCGACTTCTATAAAATACTTAATTTCCCCTATTTTTCCAAATTCATCTATTAGGAAATTTATCATTGCCTTAATTAGACTGTCGCAAATTTGCCTATTAGGTTCTTTCATAAAGAGTCCAAAAATTTCAGCTTTGCAAGGATTTTTGCCATAGATTTTTACTAAAAGACTGGCTGTAATCTCTCCCTTTTCCTTTTTGACAAAGACCCTAAACCTGTCAAAGTCCCTATATAGATTGGCACTTGAATAATACATATCTTTTGCAAAGGAATCGTGAAAGTCCTTATAGGATGAGAAGTCTTCCTTGGGTAGGATTTCGATATCATCTGTAAGAGCGGAAGATTTTTCTAGATTTTTAGCCTCTAGGACATGAGAGTGTTCTACAATTTTTGCTTTTTCTGTAAAATATTTTTCCTGATTTATCCAAGAAGCTTCCCCAAGACCTATATTTATAGGATAGGCCTTGTGGTCTTTATTTATCCTTTCTAAAAGGCCTTCTAAGACCTCTAGATCCTTATTTTTTATGATGAGGAGGGTAGTTTGGATATATTTTTCATCATCATCCCAAAAATAGGTGACAAGGCCATCTATTTCCTCATTTTGTAGGCTCAAGAGCGTGGTGGTTGCCATAAATTCTATGGAATATTCTAACTCCCTATAAAGGTCGCTTAGGGATGAGAATTTTGGGTAAGAAGCTTGAGGCTTATCATTTATGGCAGCTTCTAAAAGAGGCCTTACTTTTGCAAGGTCAGGCCTTTCTAGCTTTCTTATTTGCATTAAAATCTTCCCTTAAGTTTGAGGGCTTTTTCTATCCTTGATAGGCTTAGGATGAAGGCTGCTTGTCTGAAGGTAACCTTGTATTTATCAGCTGTTGCAAATACTTCATCGATAGCTCTTGTCATGTCCTTTTCTTGTTTAGCCCTTACTTCTTCTTCAGAAAGGTAGGAGCCTGTGATATTTTGCACCCATTCGTAGTGACTTACCAAAACTCCACCAGAATTGGCTAGGATATCTGGGATGAGTGGGATATTTTTCTCATTTAGGATTTTCTCTCCCCCTTCTGTCACAGGGCCGTTGGCTGCTTCCACAACAAGCCCCGCCTTGATTGAGTCTGCATTAGCCTCGTTTATTACATTTTCTAGGGCTGCTGGAATTAGGATGTCGCAGTCTAGGGCGAAGAATTCTTCTGTTGTGATTTTTTCTGCCTCTATATTAAGCTCTGATCCTGTCTTATCCTTAGCTTTCTGTATTTTCTCTATATCTAGGCCATCCTTATCATAGATTCCGTAGGATCCATCTGGATGCTCATGGTCTTTGGAGTTTAGGGCGATAAGCTTTGCCCCATCCTCTACTAGGTATTTGGCCGCAAAAGAACCAACATTTCCAAAACCTTGAAGGGCCACTGTAGCTCCTTCTAAGCTTTTACCGATTTTTTCATAGTATTTTTTAATTGTTAGGTATACACCAAAGCCTGTAGCTTCACTTCTTCCAAGAGATCCTCCCATGTCAACTGACTTGCCTGTGAAGGTTGCTATATCTTGGCGGCTTCCATTTAGGGCTATATATTCGTCTGTGAAATATCCCATGATCTTGGCATTGGTATTTACATCTGGGGCTGGAATATCAATTCTTGGTCCTAAATAATTATTCATTGCTCTGACAAAGCCACGAGATAAGATTTCTAGCTCTCTTTCAGAAAGCTTGTTAGGATCTACGATGATTCCTCCCTTGCCACCTCCTAGTGGAAGGCCAAGAAGGGCTACCTTTAGACTCATTAGGGTAGATAGGACTTTGACTTCTTCATAGGTCACAGATTCGTGAAATCTGACCCCGCCCTTGGATGGGCCTAGGGCTGTAGAATGGGCAGACCTAAAGGCTCTAAAGGTCTTTGTTGTGCCATCATCCATCTTTACTGGAATATTTGCTTCGATGATTCTTTCAGGTTCTTTGATTATCTCATAAAATGATTCAGATAGGCCTGCTATCTCACAAACTTTTTTAAGCTTGTCTTGTAGGTCTAGAAATTGTTCTTTAGCGTTTGACATATTTGCCTTCTTTCTTTCATAAAAATTAACATTTATCTTTATTATACAAGCAAATTAAAATTTTTCTCAAAAAAATCACCCTAATTTCTTAGGATGATTTTTAATTTATTTAACTTTTATCTTATCCCTAGCCGCACTCATCATTAGTTTGACCCTGTTTACTTGGTTTACTTCTGATGCTCCTGGGTCGTAGTCTATGGCTACTATGTTGGCCTCTGGATAGCTTTCTCTTATCTTTTTCATTACTCCCTTGCCGGTGATATGGTTTGGAAGACAGCCAAAAGGCTGGATGCAGACGATATTTGGGGCACCCTGGTGGATTAGTTCTACCATCTCCCCTGCAAGAAGCCAGCCTTCACCAGCCTGGTTGCCAAGGGATGTAACTTCCTCAGCTAGGTCTGCTATATCATCTATATAAAGAGGTTCTGTGAATCTTTCACTTTCCCTTAGGGCCTTTCTAATTGGCTTTCTATTTGCTTCTATTAGCTTGATTCCAAGCCTGCCCATCCTGGCTGTGGCAGCTGATTTACCATATAAGTCACGTTTTAATTCTGAATTTTTCATACAGTACATCAAAAAGTCTGTTAAATCTGGCATGACTACCTCAGCTCCTTCAGCTTCGAGGACGTCTTGGAGGTGGTTGTTGGCTTCTGGCAAGAATTTAACCAAGATTTCACCAACTATACCTGCCTTTGGGATTTCTTTGTTGCAGACTGGAAGGTCTTCAAAATCTTTGACAATCTCTTGGATTGCTTGTCTGTATCTCTTGGTTTTCATTGTCCCAATTTCTGCTGAAAGCTTATTTATCCATGCTTCCTTGAGGTCATTTACAGATCCTAGCTCGATTTCATAAGGCCTTGTAGCATTTGACACTCTATTTATGAGGTCTCCCAAAAGGATGGCCCTTATGGCTTGCTTTAAAAGTGGGATATTTTTAAATCTGACTAAGTCAAAGCCCTCGTTAGTTTCTATGCCTTGGGCTGAAAGGGCAATTACTGGCAGGTCAGGAAAACCCGCATCCTTTAAGCCCTTTCTGATATAGCCCACGTAGTTAGACGCCCTACAAGCTCCGCCGGTTTGGGTCATGAGGAGGGCAAGCTTATCTGTGTCATATTTGCCAGATTTTACAGCATGGATTAGTTGGCCAACTACTGTAATTGATGGGTAGCAGGAGTCATTGTTTACATATTTTAGACCCGTATCTATGACATCTTCATCGATTGTATCTAGAAATTCTATATTAAAACCAAAGGCCTTAAAGGCATTTTCCATTATCCTAAAGTGCTCCCTTGCCATCTGTGGGGCAAGGATTGTGTAGCCTTCTAGTTTCATTTCCTTGGTAAATTCAGTGTTTTCGTAGACAAAGTCACTTGGATTTGTCTTAAAGCTTATGCCTTCTCTTTTCTTTTGGTCAAGAGCTTCTAAAAGAGATCTCAGTCTGATTTTAACCGCTCCTAGGTTTGAAATTTCATCTATTTTTAAAAGGGTATAAATCTTGCCATGAGATTTTAAAAGTTCTTCTACCTGGTCGGTTGTGACTGCATCAAGGCCGCAACCAAAGGAATTAAGCTGGATAAGCTCGAAGTTGTCATTTTCTGCAACATATTTGCTGGCCCTATAAAGCCTTGCGTGGTAGGACCACTGGTCAAGGACCCTGAGCTCTTTGGTCAAATCTTTCACATTGTAGGCGATGGCATCTTCTGAAAGAACAGGTATATCTATCGATTCGATTAAGTCTGCTATGCCGTGGTTGACTTCTGGATCTATGTGGTAAGGCCTACCTGCTAGGACTATAGCATTTAAGTCATGGGCCCTTACATGGTCAATTATTTCCTTGCCCTTTTTCCTTATTTGATCATGGTAGGCTTGCTCAGCCTCCCAAGCCAGGCTTACCGCATTTTCAATTTCCTTCTTTCTCAGGATATTGCCCGCATGAGTATAGCCTTCAAAGACTTCGACAAGTCTTTTTTTGATGATTTCCTCACTTTCAAAGGATAAGTAAGGGTTTAGGAATCTTAACTCATTTAGCCTATCGACATTATTTTTAATCACATCAGGATAACCACTTACTACAGGGCAATTCATCTGGTTTTTGGCCGCATCAAATTGCTTGTAGGCATAAAAAACACCTGGATAAAAGATTAGGTCAGGCTTTTTGTCTATTAAATCTTCCATGTGGCCGTGGACAAGCTTGGCTGGATAGCAGGCTGTCTCTGAAGAAATAGTGGCTATGCCCTTTTCATAAATTTTCCTATCTGAGTCACTTGATAAGATAATATCAAAGCCTAGGCTATCAAAAAACTTGTGCCAAAAAGGATAATCTTCATAGATATTTAAAACACGAGGAATGCCGACCCTACCAAAGCGGGCACCATCTCCCAGAGTCTTTCTATCAAAGAGGAGCTTATACTTATACTTGTACATATTTAGGTCATCTTTTTTCTTATCAAGCTTGATGCCTGCCCCTCTTTCGCACCTATTGCCTGTGATAAATCTCCTCCCATCGGCGAAGGTATTTATTACTAGGGCACAATTATTTGTACACCTACCGCACCTGGCTGATTTTTGGCTGTAGGAGAAGTTTTCAAGTACGCTTTGACCTGCCATATTTGATGAGCCTGTGGACTTATCTTTGGCAATTAAGGCCATACCCATAGCCCCCATAAGGCCTGCAATTTCCGGTCTTGTAACATCTCTTCCAGAAATCTTCTCAAAGGCCCTTAGGATGGCATCCCCATAAAAGGTTCCCCCTTGGACTACTATATTTTTGCCAAGAGATTTTGGGTCCCTAATCTTAATTACCTTTTGGATGGCATTTTTTATTACCGAATAGCAAAGGCCAGCAGCTATGTCTTCTACCTCAGAGCCTTCCTTTTGGGCCTGTTTGACCTTAGAATTCATAAAGACCGTACACCTAGAACCAAGGTCTGCCGGTTCCTTGCTCCTAATTGCCCTTTGCTGAAATTCTTTAACATCCATGGATACAGATGCTGCAAAGGTTGATAAAAATGACCCACAGCCTGAAGAGCAGGCCTCATTTAGCTGGATAGAGTCTATTATCCCATCCCTTATGTGCATGGCCTTCATATCTTGGCCGCCAATATCAAGGATAAAATCTACATCAGGATCAAAAAACTTGGCTGCCCTGTAGTGGGCAATGGTTTCTACCTCCCCACTATCTATGTGTAGGGCATTTTTGATAAAATCTTCCCCGTAACCACAGATACCGGATGAGGCTATATAGGCCTTTGGATTCTTCTTGGTAAGGCCTTCTTTAAGCATTGAAATGACAACCTCTAGGGGCCTTCCCAAATTCATCCTATAATCATCTAATAAAATTTCATTATCTTCTGATAGCCAGACCATCTTACTGGTTGTAGAGCCTGCATCTAGGCCTACATAGATTGGGCCCTGGTAAGTAGCAAGATCTCTGTATTTGACCTTATCAGTCTTATGCCTAATCTTAAAATCTTCATAGTCATCAAGAGACTCAAAAAGAGGGTCAAGCCTTTTGGTCATCTCTAGATTTACTTCCTTGGCATTTTCAAGCCTTGTAATGAGGTCCTTAAGGTCTACTGGCTTTGAATTTTCGCTAGATAAAATCGCAGCCCCCTTGGCTACGTAAACTTCTGCATCATCTGGTATATAAAAATTATTCTCATCCTCTCCCAAGGTCTCTACAAATCTGTCCCTAAGAGAAGATAAAAAGTGAAGGGGACCACCCAAAAAAGTGACATTGCCCCTAATCGGCCTACCGCAGGCCAGGTTTGAAATTGTCTGGTTGACTACAGATTGGAAGACTGAAATTGCTATATCTTCCCTGCTTGCCCCCTGGTTCATCAAGGCCTGGATGTCAGTCTTGGCAAAGACCCCACACCTAGATGCTATAGGATAAATCTTCTTGTAGGCTTTGGAAAGCTCATTAAGACCTGCCGCATCAGTATCAAGGAGGGCTGCCATCTGGTCTATAAAGGCCCCAGTACCTCCTGCACAAATCGAATTCATCCTCTGCTCAACAGAACCAGAAAGGTAGGTAATCTTTGAATCTTCCCCACCCAGCTCTATCAAAACGTCAGTCTGAGGGATAAATTTCCTGATAGCACGGGTTTCTGCTATAACCTCCTGGACAAAGTCTACACCCAAAATATCTTCTAAAAACATGCCGCCAGATCCTGTCACATTCATAGTTAGACTTAGATTGCCAAACTTATGGTATAAATCTGTAAGGACCTTCTTAACAGTCGCCCTCACATCTGACTTGTGGCGGATATAAATAGAATAAATTGTATTAAAAAGCTCATCAGTGACCACCACCTTGACAGTAGTAGAGCCAACATCAAGCCCCATATGTAAATTCATATTATTCCTTTCTAAATGAATAAAATACCTTCATTCTTAATAAATTTTTATCATTATTAAATATCTAACAAAAATTTAAGAAAATACATAAAAATTTTAATATTATTATACCCCTTATTTCCAAAATAAAAGATTATTATATATTTATAAATGGCTATTTAAAGCTTATTATAAAATAGTTACAAGCTTTGGCTAAATTATAAGCTTATAAGCCCTATAAAATTTATTGGAAATTGTAAAATTTTCTTTACATTTTTATGCAAGCAGAAAGACCAAGCAAAAGCTTGGTCTAAATTATATTTATTTTATCTAAAAAGATAATTCTAAAATTTTTATAAATTTGCCATAAAGTAACTAAGCCTATCAACTAATTTTATGATGTCCTTTTCATTTGTTGCACAAATTGCAACCCTAATTCCCTTAGCTTGGGGAATGGTGAATATATTTTCTTTTTCGAGATTTTCTGCTATCTCAAAGGCCTTATCTGTTGGAATAAAGGTGAAAAATCCACCAAAATACGGAATCATTGCTAATTTTTTCGCCTTAGCCTCTCTTACAAATATCTCAGCTCTTTTTTCTAGCATGAGCCTTAAATTTTCTAATTCCTTTTTGTAGCCATCCTTGTCATTTTCCAAATCTTTTAGGATAAGCTGTGGTGCGTGGACCCCGTTAGACCAATTGCACCTAGCTGAGTGGGCAAGGCTATTTTCAAATTCATCGATGATTTCTTTTTTAGAAGAGATACCGATTGCTGCCCCACTTCTTAGACCGTAGGCTGTGTGGGACTTACTCATGGAATAAGCCACTATCACAAAGAAATTTGGGTCAAGGCCTGTAAATTTCTCAAAAAATTCCTTTTGCTTGCCGCTTCCTGCATATTCTATATAGGCCACATCAACAATTAATGTGATTTTCTTGCCAGCTATGGCAAGATCTTGGCAAGCCTTAATCACCTCATCCCATTCATCATCGCTTAGAGAATAGCCAGTTGGATTATTGCCTGGAGAATTTATTATTGAAACGAGCCTATCCTTATTTTCTAAAGCCTTTGCCATAGCAGCTTTGTAAGCTTCTATATCAAATTTGTAGTCATCTGTAAAGAAATTATAAGTGATGAAATCTCTGCCAAATTCATCGCAAATTTTCTTATATGGGCCCCAATAATAGTCATGACTAAGAACAGGATCTCCCTCATCTGCATAGGTAAAAACCCCTGACCTGATAGCCCCTGTTCCGCCTGGGGTTGAAATGGCGGTCATAAAAGCCTTTGGTCTGTGATTTTCAAAAAGGCTATCTAAAACAGCCTCCCTAAAACCATCTTCCCCCTCAATTGGGGCATAAGATGCTATAATAGACCTATCCATCTGACTTAGCCTGTCATAAACACTATCAAGGGCTATAATCTTTCCAGAATCATCTGCCAAGGTCCCAAGGGCCGCATTGATTACATTTTCCCTTCCATATTTTTCTATGGCTGCATTTGCTTTATTATTTATATCAAAGGCCAAATCCTTGGCAATAGGCCAAGTAGCCTTCTTGATTGTCATTGACATTTTATGCTCCTTAATAAAATCTTTTTATTATTATACCTAAAAGTGAATTTTTTAATAGTTTATTTAACTTGACATTTTATCGAAATAAAGTAAATTTAAGATAAATTAGGATGTTTTTATCCTAATTTATAAAATAGCGAGGTGATTTTATGAGAATTCATACAGATAATTTAGTTTCAATGACAGAAGCAAACCAAAATTTTTCAAAGGTTGCAAAAATGGTTGATAATTCTGGATCAGCTATAATTTTAAAAAATAATAAACCAAAATATTTATTGATCCAATATGAAGATATAAAGCAAAATGAATATTATAAAAATGAAGATATTGAGGATATTTCTAAAGATATTCTCAATGAATTTAGTCATGTTTTTGAAGAACTTGCAAAATGAAAAAATTTACTAAAGAGCAAGTGATCCAGCTTCATAAATCCCTGATTGAAAACTTCGGAGGTATTGAAGGAGTACGTGATGATGATTTGTTAGACCTATCAATCAACTCTGCATTTCAAACAATGTTTGGAAATAATATTTATGACACCCCTGTAGAAAGAGCTTGTCAACTTGCTTACTCATTTATAATGAACCATCCTTTTATCGATGGAAATAAAAGAATAGGTACATATTTGATGCTTATATATCTAAAATTAAATGGCTATAAGATAATAGCTAATGATGATGAAATTATAAATATTATTATGGAAGTTGCCAGTTCTAATTGTAATAAGAATGTTTTTAAAGATTGGATTTGCAAAAATACAGAAAGGATAAGTTATGACTAAATATAAAAAGGAAGATTTAAAGAAAATTTTAAGCGAAGAAGCCTATCATGTGACCCAGGAAAATGGGACTGAGATGCCTTTTTCTTCTGAATATGATAACTTTTATGAGGATGGGATTTATGTAGATATTGTCTCTGGTGAGCCACTTTTCTCATCTCTTGATAAGTATGATGCAGGCTGTGGTTGGCCTTCTTTTACTAAGCCAATTGAGGACACTGAGCTTACAGAAAAGGATGATTTCACCCTTATGAGAAAAAGAATTGAGGTAAGAAGCAAGGAAGCTGATAGCCACCTGGGCCATGTTTTCCCAGATGGACCAAGAGAGGCTACTGGTCTTAGGTACTGTATAAATGGAGCTAGCCTTCGCTTTATCCCAAAAGATAAGCTTGAAGAGGAAGGCTATGGCAAGTTTCTGAAGCTTTTTGATTAAATTTAAAAAAACTGGAAGTATTTTCCAGTTTTTTTATGCCTTTACAGGGCTTCCATTTAGGTATAGGTCAATCATTTTTCCTATCTCTTCTCCTAAATTTTCATCACCAAGGTCAAAATCGCCCTTTAGGCTTAGATCCATAGTCATGGCCCTTAGCATATTTACTTGGCTTATGCCGTGTTCTAGATTTTTTCTTTCTGTAATTTTTTGATCTTCCTCATAGGCTTCTAAGAGGTCATCAAAAGTCCTTGAAACCAAGCTTTTGCCGTCAGTCTTTTTCATTATTTCAAGGATTTTCTCATAAAGAGCCTTATAGGAAATATTTCCTGTAGCTAAGGCGTAGGTTTTTTTGTGATTTTCTAACTCTAGGGCAAAAACTGCTCCTTGAGCTAGGGCTTTTGCTGAAATTATTGGAATCACACCCTCTGTGACAGGTATTGTTGCATTTGCCCTTACTAGGTCTATGTGGGCTGCTAGGGAATTTTTGTTAGACTTGCCTACTATTAGGCCCGGCCTTAGGATTGAGACATTCATTAAACCATCGCCTTCAAAGATTGCAATTGATTCTTGCATGAGCCTTGTTTCAATGTATGGCTCGTGGTGGTAATTATATTTCCTTAAGATTTGGTTTTTTTCTGCTATTTCTGACCTATAATCTCCCAAAAGAAGGAAATTTCTGATGCCAGCTTTTTTGGCAAGCCTTGCTATCCTGCCTGTTGGAAGGACGTTTCTCTCATAAAAGAATTTGCCAGCAGGCTTTCTAGGCACAACTAGATCATCGATGCCGCCGGCATAGACAAAGCTATCGCAATCACCTATCATCTCCATAGCTTGCTTATCTCCTAGGGCAAAAAAATCTGCTAGGACATATTCTAAATTTTCATTTTCTTCTATATCGCTAGATTTAATCAAATCTACCGCTTTTATCTTATAACCCTGGTCAAGACCGTATTTTATAAGCTCTCTGGCAAATAAATTGGCCCCTCCTAGGATAAATATTTTCCTGATATTTTTCATCTTTTACCTAAAATTTAATTCCAAAATAATTTTCTACTGCTATGTGTTGGGTGCCGTATTTTAGATCTTCCTTGGCAGCCTCACCCTTGATGATTTCAACAAGTCTTAGGGCTAGATAATTTGTAACAGCAGCACCTCTTCCTGTTGTGATGTTGCCATCTGTGACTACTATTTGATCATCTATATATTCCCCAACATTTTTAAGTTCTTCCTTAATAGTTGGGAAGGATGTGGCCTTTTTATCAGCAAAGACTCCTGCCCTATCAAGCACTATTGGACCAGCGCAGATTGCAGCAATTAGTTTGTTTTCATTGTTAAACTCACGAACTAAATCTATTACCTCGTCATTATCCCTAAGAGTCTCTGCTCCCTTGGTTCCTCCTGGTATATAGACACCATCGTAGGATTTTCTATCTATATCAGCCATAAGCTTATCTGCCTTATATTCTATGTCGTGGGAGGTCTTTAAATTTATAGATCCTGTTGTAGATACCATATCTACTTCGATGTTAGCTCTTCTTAGATAATCAACGACTGTAAGTATTTCTATAGTTTCATTGCCATTTGCTAAAAGTACACATATTTTCATAACAATTCTCCTTTGTCTTCTCCTATTATTATATGCATTATCTAAGAAAAAAGCTATGGAAAATCCATAGCCTTGATTCTAATAATATTTTTTGTTTATCTTTTCAATTATTGCATCCGGGTCAAAGCCTAGAATTTTTGCAACTTCTTCGCCTGGGCCAGATATACCGAACCTATCAATGGCAATATTTAGACCATCTAATCCTGTCCATTCGGACCAGCCAAATGATGTTCCCATTTCAATTGATACTCTCTTTGTAAGCTCTTTTGGTAGTATTTCTTCCTTATAGGTATCACTTTGTTCTCTAAATAATTCCATAGATGGCATGGATACTACTCTAACTGCCTTGCCAGATTTTTCTAATCTTTCTGCTGTTTCAAGGGCAAGAGCCACTTCTGAACCTGTTGCTATTAGGATAAGTTCTGGATTTTCGGCATCTTTTATGATGTAGGCACCCTTATTGATATTTTCTAAATTTTCAGTTTCCTTTAAGGTTGGGATATTTTGACGAGTAAGGGCAATAACTACTGGCCTATCCTTACTTTCTAGAGCCACCTTCCAAGCAAGTCTTGTTTCATTGGCATCTGCTGGCCTTATAACTAGGGTGTTTGGAATTGCCCTTAGCATAGCAAGTTGTTCGATTGGTTGGTGGGTAGGGCCATCTTCCCCAACCGCTACAGAATCGTGGGTCATGGCGTAGGTTAGTGGTAGGTGTGATAGGGCTGAAAGCCTTACAGCTGGCTTTAGGTAGTCAGAAAATACAAAGAAGGTTGACACATGGTGGAAGCTTCCTCCGTGGGCCATGATACCATTGCCTATAGCTGCCATGGCAAATTCTCTTACACCATACCAAATATTTCTACCACATGGGCTATCATCTCTAAAGGCCTTTGAATCCTTGATATTAGTTTTGTTTGATGAGAAGAGGTCAGCTGATCCACCCCAGAAGTTTCTGGTAATCTTTGCCAAGTCTTGGATGATTTCTCCTCCTGATGCACGGCTAGCAAGGGCCTTATCTTCATGAGAATATTTTCTGACTTGGTCCATGAAATTTGCTGGTAGCTCTCTATTGATTCCTGCCATTAATTCCTTGTAGTCTTCAGGATATTTTTCTGAGTAAGACTTTAAAAGCTCATCCCAAGCCTCATTTGCAGATTCTCCTCGTGCTTTAATTCCATCTTCAAATATTTTATAGATATCATCAGAAACTTCAAAATCTGCTGCGCTCCATTCATAGGCTTTCTTTACATATTCAAAGTCTTCTGCTCCAATTGGTGCCCCGTGAACCTTGTTTGTACCTTGGTTTTTGGAACCAAAACCAATTATAGTCTTAACTTCAATTAGGGTTGGCTTGTCATTTTCCTTAGCCTTTGTTATTGCTTCATAGATTGCATCTAGGTTATTGCCATCAGCAACTTTATCATAGGCCCAATTTTGTGCAAGTACCCTGTCTTTTACTGATTCTGAAAAAGATGTGGATAGGTCCCCATCTAGGCAGATATCATTTGAATCATAAAGGATGATTAGCTTATCTAATTTAAGGTGGCCTGCAAGTGACATTGCTTCATAAGAAATCCCCTCCATTAGGTCGCCATCACCACATAGGGCGTAGGTGTAGTGGTCAATTACCTTCATGTCATCCTTATTATAAAGGGCTGCCATGTGCTTTTCAGCAGCTGCCATACCGACAGCTTGGGCTATACCTTGGCCAAGAGGTCCTGTTGTAACCTCTACTCCTTCGGTCATGCCTAGTTCTGGATGGCCTGGAGCCTTTGAGCCGGCTTGTCTAAAGTTTTTAAGCTCATCCATGGATAAATCATAGCCTGATAGGTGAAGTAAGGAATAAAGCATGGCTGATCCGTGGCCTGCTGATAGGATAAACCTGTCCCTGTCAAAAAACTTAGGATTTTTAGGATTTGCCTTCAAAATCTTGTTAAATAAAACATAGGCCATAGGGCTTGCACCCATTGGTAGGCCTGGGTGGCCAGAATTTGCCTTCTCTATCTGGGCAATGGATAGGGTTCTAATGGCATTAATTGCCTTTAAATCATCACTTGTAAACATTAAGTCTCCTTTGCAAAAAATTAGTAGATTTACATATTTATTTCAAGCCTATTATACTTCACTTATCCCCATCATCATAAGAATGTTATTTAATAAACTAGCTTTGCTAGTAGACACAAGCTTAGGCTGAATATTTAAATAAGGCTATTAGGCTTACGATTAAAATTATAATTGAAAGGATTAAAATGACCTTACCCATTGGCCTTCCTATATTTACAGTCATCCCCACACCAATTCTCTTATTTACAAAGAGAGCTGGGTCGTCAGGATTATTATAGATTGTAGAGCCAAGCACCCAATTATCATCATCTTCTTCAAAGCTTGTATAGGATAAATTATTAAGTCTTGATCCGTCAGTTCCCACCTTAAAACCTAAATAAATTACTCCTCCAATTGAAGTTATGAGGGTAAGACATGTTAGGATATTTACAAGACCATCTCCTCCTCCAAAGCTAAAGCTTGTTATGCCAATTTCAAAAAGAATGGTCATGAGAAGGGCATTTATCCCTAGATAATAGGACCAAAGATTTTTAGCCTTTGTATTATCAGCTAGAGACCTTTCCGGGTCTTCCTGGCTAAGCCTTGGCCTTGCCTTGATTAAAAAATAATTTACCATGGCAAAAAGTGCCAAATTTGCTAGGCTTATAAGGCTTGGCATAAAGACATTTGCCAAAGTCTTATCCTGGATGTCAGTGACATTTCCATTAAAATCTGTATGCATAATAAGCTTATCAGGGAGCTTGTCATAATTTAGGTATAAATATAGGCTGCCACCTATGATTAGGGCAAGACTTAGGCCGTAAATAAGGAAGATTGGCTTGTAGGAAATTTTCCTTACTCCTCCGATGCTTACAAGCTTTTTCCTTTCTTGCTTACTATTTTTAGTAATTTTCCTAATTTCCTTGTTGGCCCAAATTAGAGGAATCATGATAAGTCCCAAACTTAGGAAAAAATATAGGCTTATCCAGCCGACATTATTTGTCACAAGTGATATTAAATATTGAATAGATCCTAAGGCTATAGTTAAAATCAGAGTTACTAGTTTGTATTTTTTATTTATTTTTCTCAAACCATCGCTATTTTCATCAAGCCTAATCCCAAAAACGTAGCCTTTTTTGGAAATAGAATTGACAAAAATTTGCAAGATTCCTATAAGTAAGATGGTTGAAGCGTAAAGTATAGAGATGAAATTTCCTTCAGTCATTTTTATCCTCCCAAATATTTTCTATACATGCAATAAAATCTTCCTTGCTAAGGCCCTTAAGCTTGGCAAAAGATGCAAGATAGGCTAATTCATCTTTTATGAGATTGACTTCCTTATCATCTACCGGTTCAAAATCCTTGCCAACCATAGATCCAAACCTCCTGTCCATGACTATGAAACCATCGCTTGCAAGGAGCTTGTAGGCCTTATTTACGGTGTGTAGGTTTATACCAATTTCCTCGGCCAAGTCCCTTACAGAAGGCAGCTTGTCTCCCTTCTTTAGGTCTCCACGAGCAAGACCCACAATAAAGGCCCTTCTGATTTGTTCATAAATCGCTATATTCGATTCAAAATCAATTTCTAAAAACATCTTTCCTCCTCCCTATCTGTTATAGATATTATATAACAGGTATGTATGATGTGCAAGTCAAAATTACAGGGAATTTTCGCCTTTTAATTTAGGCAAAAAAAGACCACCAGTTACCCGGTGGTCTTTGTATTTTATAGGCTTTGTAGGAATTTTCTTACTGCGCCTTCTTCTTTATTCATTTCTTTAAAGTCTGCTATTATCTTATCAGCAAGGCCTATTTCTACTAGGTCTATGCCAAAGATTTCTTCATTGCCTATAATCTTTAGTAGGCTATCATCGATTCCTTCGTTGTCCTTAAATTTCACATCTTTAAGGTCTTCTTGTAGGCTTGCTAGCATTGGATCTGGTGATGGTTCAAAGGCTTTTCCTTCATCATCTATAGCTAGTAGATATCTTAACCAACCTGCTATAACAGCTGGGATGAATTTTAGGTCTTTGATTGCTTCAGGGTTTGTATCCTTATAAGCATTTAGGGTCTTACCATATCTTACAGCTACCTTTTGAGATGTATCTGTCGCTATTCTTTGTGGAGCATCTGGTAGGAATGGGTTAGGGAATCTAACATTTAGTACAGTATCGATAAATTCTTTTGGATTGATGATACCTGGGTCTACTACTACCGGCATGCCTTCTGTATAGCCTACTCCCTTGATGAGTTTAACTAGGTCTTCATCTTTCATCTCTGCACTGATTAGGTCATAGCCAAGTAGGCAACCGTAGACTGCAAGGGCAGTATGAAGTGGGTTTAGGCAGGTTGTTACCTTCATTGTTTCTACTTCATCTACTGTCTTTCTGTCTGTAAAGATGATGCCCTTCTTATCCCATGCTGGATAGGATGTAGCCTTTGATTCTTCTATTACTAAGTATTCTGTTTCTTCTGCATTTACATATGAAGGTGGTTGTGGTCTGCCATCCATAATTGGACTTTCTACTGGGCTGTAGCCTTTTTCCTTTAAGATTTTACCGATTGATTCATCTGCAACTGGTGTAATCTTATCTATCATTGATAATGGGAAAAATACCTTGGTCTCATCTTCTAAATATTCAACGAATTCTTTTTCAACTATGCCATTTTCTACCCAAGCATTGGCAAAATCTAATACTGATGCCTTTAGCTTATCACCATTGTGGCTGCAGTTATCCATTGATGTCATGGTTATTGGATAAGCTCCATTTTTAAATCTGTGGTATAAAAGAGCTGCAACTATGGCCATGGAGTTAGAAACATTAAGGTCCTTATCTTTCATTTCAGCCTTAACTTGATCTGTGAAATCACCATCTAGACCCTTGATATTGTAGCCTTTTTCTGTGATAGTAAAAGATACTACTTTTAGGCTTTCTTTGGCAAAGATTTCTTCAGCCCTTGCCCAATCTTGGCTCTTAGTTGCCTTTACTGTTTCTGCAATTGCTCCTACTACTCTTAGGTCAACAGTGCCATCAGATTTGAGTGTTACAGCTGTAGATAGGTTATCATTTGCACCAAATATATAGTCAAGCTTTTCTGCACCAAAGGTTTCAAAAATAATAACTCCTGTATCAGCAAGACCTTCATCTAAGATTTCATCTTGAATTCTAGCTGGGAATGCTCTGAATATGTTTCCACCACCAAAGTGCACCCATGCAGGGTTTTCTTTAGTATTTGCTCTGACCTTTTCAATGTCATAGCTTGGCAAAACAAAGCCCTTTTCTTCCCATAGGGCCTTGTCATTTTGAATTGATTGTAGGGATAATTTAACTTCTGTCATATAATTTCCTTTCTTTGCCTAAAAATAGATAACTTAAGCGCTTACATTCTACCTATAAAATTTTTCCTGAATTTATCAGGAAAAAGATTTCTCTCTACTTATATTATATGATAAGAATCGGTTTTTAGCAATTATTTTTATTCTTATTTACAAATAATTTTTCTACATGTTAATACTTTGATAAAAATCACTTAGGTATGAAACTGTGCTTGCTATATTATAACCAGAGTCACTAATTTCTTTAGAAAAATCTAGCCTGTCATATGGCATAGTATCAAGGATTTCCCTAATCCACTTAGCCTTTTCTAAAGGAAGAAACTTTAAGTAAGGACTTATGCCCACTTCTTTTGGTATCCTGTCTGATGCTAAGACCTTAAGGCCTGATGCCTGGGCTTCTATAGCCGCTATGCCAAGCCCTTCCCTGAGAGATGGAAATAAGAAAAGGTCCGCTGCTGAAAGGTAGGCCCCTACCCTATTACTAGATGGCAAAAACAAGATAAAGTCAGAGACTCCAAGCTCCCTTGCCTTATCTTTAAGCATATTTTCATCTGGCCCATCGCCTAAAAATATTAAGCGAATTCCGGGATTTTTTTCTACAAGTTCTGGCATGATTTCTATTAAAAAGCTTTGATTTTTAACACTCATAAGGCTTGCCACATTTAAAAGCACAAACTTATCGCAAAGGTCAAATTCCTTTCTTATCTTATCTCTTAACTTGTCAGAAAATCTAAATTTATCCAGATCAATCCCATTATTTATCTTTACATAAGAAGCCCCATAAAGGTCTCTACCTGCCTCATCAGAGCAAGCAAACCTATAGTCAGAATATTTCATGACTTGACCCTTAAAAAGATTTCTTATAAAGTTTTTAAGCTTTGAGGAATTTTGGATGCCATGGTTATGTGATATAGTCACAAGGCCATGGGCCTTGGCCTTTCTTAGGATAAGGGCCTCTGTTCCCCTAAAATGGTTGTGAAGAATTTTTATTTCTTTGTGTTTGTCAAAAAATTTATCCAAGTCATTTAAGTAGACCCAAGGTTTAAGTGGATTTAGCTTATCTATGGTAAATACCCTTCCACCAAAACTTTCTATTTGTTCTTTCATCAGTGGATTATCAATCCTGTGGACCAAAAAATCAAAGGCAAACTTATCAGGATCTAGCTTTTTCATTATAGTCATAAGAAGACTTTCGATTCCACCGACTCCCATTGACCCCATGACATGGACAATTCTAATTTTATTTTTCAAGGATTACTCCCTTCTATTACAATATATGATTTCTGTCCTATTATATCATTTTTCATCCTAAACTCATAAAAATTTTAAAAAAATCATCTTTGGTAACTAATGTTACAGATATTTAGTGAAATTTCTTCTATAATTGAAATATAAGAATTGAAGAAGAAAAATCAGGAGGAAAATATATGTTTTGTTATCAATGTCAAGAAACAGCAGGAAATAAAGGATGCACCAAAGTCGGCGTATGCGGCAAGAGTGAAGATGTTGCAAATCTCCAAGACCTTTTAATATATACAACCAAGGGCCTAGCATCTATAGTAATGAAGGCAGGAAAGGTATGTGATAAGGTCTATGACAGGATTTCTAACAATCTTTTCATAACCATAACCAATGCCAATTTTGATGAAGATTTTATCCTAGATGCGGTTAAAAAAACAATGGCCATGAAGGAAAAAATCACAAACAAACACCAAATCACAGACCTAAACGAAGTTGAAGCCTACATATCATTTGATGATGAAGAATTAAAAAGAAAGGCCATCGAAGTAGGTGTTTTAAATATCATAAATGAAGATGAAAGATCTCTCGTAGAGCTTGTGACCTACGGTCTTAAAGGAATGGCTGCCTACAACCACCACGCCAATGTCCTAGGCTACAGAGATGAAAATGTCGATAAATTTATATCTTTCGCCCTAACAGAAACAATCAAGAAAGATAAGGAAATTAACAACCTAATTGACCTAGTAATAAAAACAGGAGAACACGGGGTTGCTGCAATGGCCCTTCTAGATAAGGCCAATACCGAAAGATTTGGAAATCCAGAAATGACTGAAGTAGATTTTTCAGCAGGATCTAAGCCAGGCATCCTAATTTCAGGCCATGACCTAAATGATATGGAAATGCTCCTTGAACAAAGCAAAGATGCTGGAGTAGAAATCTACACCCATTCAGAAATGCTTCCAGCCAATTATTACCCAGCCTTTAAGAAATACGACCACTTCCACGGCAACTACGGCAATTCTTGGTGGAGCCAAAATGAAGAATTTGAGAAATTTAACGGCCCAATCCTAATGACAACCAACTGCATTGTCCCACCAAAGAAAAACAACACCTACCTTGATAGGTTCTATACAACATCAAATGCAGCATATCCAGGAGCAATCCACATCGAAGCTGATGAAAATGGCTACAAGGACTTTTCAGCTATAATCGAACAAGCTAAGAAATGCCAAGCCCCAACAAATCTTGAAGATACAAAGATTGTCGGTGGTTTTGCCCACAATCAAGTCCTAGCCCTAGCTGATAAGGTTATAAATGAAATAAATGAAGGAAATATCAGAAAATTTGTCGTAATGGCAGGCTGCGATGGTAGAAGCTCTAAAAGATCTTATTACACAGACTTTGCCAAAAGCCTACCAGAAGACACAATAATCCTTACAGCAGGTTGTGCAAAATACCGCTACAACAAGCTAGGCCTAGGAGATATCAACGGCATACCAAGAGTCCTAGATGCTGGTCAATGCAACGATTCATTCTCCCTTGTACAAATTGCCCTAGCCCTAAAGGATGCCTTTGGCCTTGAAAGTGTAAATGATTTACCAATCGAATACAACATAGCTTGGTATGAACAAAAAGCTGTAATAGTTCTCCTTGCCCTTCTAAGCCTAGGAGTTAAAAATATCCACCTAGGACCAACACTACCTGCCTTCTTATCAGAGACAGTAGTCAACTTCCTAGTAGAAAACTTCAACATAGCTCCAAATACCACAGTAGAAGAAGATTTAGAAAAAATGATTGGCTAAAAAATTTAAGCAAAGTCTCATGGCTTTGCTTATTTTTTATACAGTGGGGTATCTTTTAAAAAGAGGTAAGTATGAATTTAAAAGAAATATCTATATTTAAAAATTTAAGTGATGAAGAAATAAAAGAAATGACAGCCAATACTCAAATAATCGAAAAAACCTATACTAAAGATGCCTATGTCTTTAGAATCGGTGATAGGTCAGGCGACTTGTTTTTCCTAAAGGAAGGAGCCCTTAGCGTTTATCAAATAGATTCAAATGGCAAGAGGTATATCTTCCAAAAATTTGATAAGCCAGTCCTTTTTGGAGAAGTCTATGCCTACCTAAATGAGCCCTTTGATTTTGATGCAGTCTGCGATAAGGATTCTAAAATCCTTATCATCAAGGACTTTAAGGGCCTATTTGAAAGGTCAAACAATCAAAAATTCCTAAAATCCTATATCACCTTCCTATCCAAAAAATGCCTGGCCCTTTCTAAGAAAAACCAAATCACTTCCCAAATGAGCCTTCGCCAAAAGATTGCCAAATATTTTCTAGAAATAGAAGAAGATGGCAAGATAAATCTAAATATGAATAGGGAGGCCCTAGCAGATTTCCTAACCACAACCAGGCCATCTCTTTCTAGAGAACTGTCAAAGATGGCCGATGATGATCTACTATCTATAAATGGATCAAAAATTGCCATAAACAAGGAAAAATTAACGGAAATTTTATAAAAGACCTAGGCAAGGGCCCGAAAATATTATATAATAATCCTATATTATTTTATAAAGGATAGCTATGCAATATTTTTTCAGACACACAACAGATGGGACTTTTGCCTTCAACATGACCTATGTTAGGCTTGGTCTAATTCTATTTTTACTAATAGTTTACAAACTCAAAGACAAAAAAAAGCTTTTAGAAAGTTTACTTGTTACTTCCCTTATCCTTCAGGGAGTCTTATTTGCCTGGTATGCCATGGATTTTGACCTTTTAATAAAAGAAGGCCTTCCCCTCTACCACTGCAGGCTAGCAGGGATAATGGTTGCGATTTCTTACTTTCTTAAAAAAGAAAAAATCCAAACCTATTTTGCTGATCTTGCCCTAATAGGAACAAGCATCGCTTTTTCTATACCAGATCCATCCAAATTTGCCTGGCCCCATGTCACAAATCTAACCTATGTGGCCAACCACTACGTCCTAATGGCTTGTGGAATGCTAATTTGCCTAAAAAATAAGCAAAAATTAGGATTTAAAGAGATTTTTCTAACGACAGCTGTTATAAATTCTATAATTTTAATCCTAGACCTAAGCCTAAATGCCAATTACGGCTACCTAGTCAAGGTCCCTATAGAATATTTCAGCGGCCTTAGCCCAATAATAATCTCCCTAGCCATGACAGGCCTAATGAGCGGGGCGATTTATCTAGTAGAAATTATTAAAGAGAAAATCAGAAATAAAAAAGCAAGAAAAAATTAAAACCGACGCAAAACCGACGCAAATTTTTGCGTCGGTTTTTGTTTTTCTAATATGTCATTTTTAATAAAATATCATTCTCTTATTGCCTGAGATTAGAGTTCTTACTTGTCTTTCTGTAAAAATTGCGTAGTCGCCTTCCATGGTGTGTTTTAGGGTTGATAGGCCTACCCCAAATTCTAGGGCATCGTACATATCATTGCCCTTTGAGTAGGAATTGATAAGTCCTGCTGCAAAGGCATCTCCTCCTCCTATCCTATCTACTATATCAAAGGTGTAAGCCCTGGTTTTGATGTATTCGTCCCCACAATAGGCACCTGCTGATAGGGAGTTTTTGGAGGCTGAAAATGAGGTCCTGATTGTGGATATAGCATATTTAAAATTATATTTTCTGTATAGATCTATGAGCATGTTTGATACACTTACATGGTCAAATACTCCCTTAAAGGATGAGTGAAGGCTAGGAAGTACTCCTATTAGGATATCGACATCATCTAGAATTGACTTATAAAATTCTGCTGCCTGATCTAAAGGCCAAAGGTTTGACCTGTAGTTTAGGTCAAAGATTACTTCTACATCATATTCTTTGGCTCTTTTTATAGCATATCTGGTAAGTTCTCTACCCTCTTCTGATAGGGCTGCTGTTATGCCTGATAGGAAGAAAATCTTGGCATCTTCGAATATGTCTTTCCAATCAAATTCAAAGTATTTGGCCTGACTCATGGAGGAATTTTTCCTGTCGTAGATTACCTTGGATGGCCTTAGGCCTATGCCATTTTCTGCATAGTAGATTCCTATTCTTTCTCCTCCCCTGGCTACATGGCTCATATCTATGCCAAAGTCTCTGAGGCTATCTATAGCTGCATCTCCTATGAAATTGTCTGGAAGTCTTGTGATCATCTTTACCTTTTGGCCTAAGTTGGCTAGGGCTATAGCTACATTGGCTTCACTGCCCCCGTAGGTGGTCATAAAATTTTCTGCTTGGATAAATCTTTCATGACCTGGTGGGGAGAGTCGTAGGATTAGTTCTCCCATGCAAACAATTTTATCTTTCATTTTTCCTCCCAACATTATTTGTGGGCAGTTAAGGGCTATGCCCTTAACTATCCCTTTTTTTGTAACTTTTTTACTTAATTAATTATTTTTTTATGTTTTTCTTCGGGACTATGTCACTTAATGAATTTTATTATTTACTTTTATTCTTCGTAATTTTATCAATTAATGAATTGTTTTTTATTTACTATTGAATCTTCGTAAATTGGGGGACCCCAGGGGAACGATTTGCCCAAGCGGCTTAGAGCGCCGGACGTTCCCCCATCGGACGAAAACCCGTTTGCTACGCAAACTCCTCCGTGCTACCGCACTATGTTTTCGGCATAAACGCCCCAAATCAAGGGGCGTTTATGTCCCACAAGCCCCCTAACGTTCCCCCTCCGGCCGGCCCCTCGCGGGGAAAAAGGAAGTTTGCTACGCAAACTTTTGGTACATGACTGCCCTACATTCTGGTTCGAAATCTATTATTTCATGTCATTACACCCCACAAGCGGCTCCTTAGCGGAGGGCGAAAGTGGAAGATTTTTTTCAAAAATCTTCTTTGGTATAGCGGATTACTTCGTATATGAGTAGGCTTGTTCTTAGTGATTTAATATCTTATTTATTATTTTTCTTTAGTCTACTTAAATTCACTCCCTATGTAGGCCTGGGCTTTGCCAGGCTTTTTTTAGTAGCTTAGGCCGTAGCCTAGTTTGTATTCGTTTCCTTCTACGTCTTTGTAGGCGTAAGTTTCTTTCATGTATTTGTGTTTGTCGTAGCCTGGGACGTCGTTTGGAGATGCGCAGATTCCGTTTTCATCTACTGCTAGGACTGCTTCGTTTTTAGGGAAAGTGAATGGTAGTTTGCCTGTTGGGGCAAATTTGCCTACTAATACATCTACTTGGGCTGGGATGAAGGTTTCGAAGTTTGCTAAGAGAACGTCTGCGTATTTTTCTGCATTTTCTAATAGCCATGGCATGGTTGAGTTGACTGATACTAGAAGTTTTGCATTGTTTTTGTCTGCTAGCTTTCTGTATTCTTCTAATTTTCCTATATTTGCTACTGTTGTTTCTGTGTATTCTGAGCCGTCTAGGGCTTTGTTTGTTTTTTCTTCACATAGGTCTAATTCTAGGAGGCCTGGGGTTGCTGAGAAGTAGTTGCCTGATTTAGGTGTGATTTGTACAAAGATTGCTTCAGCTTCTTCTGGGCTATCTACTAGGATGATGTCATCCCTATCTTTTAATTCTTTTAAGGCTTCATTTCTAAAGGTTTCTGCCTTGTCGGATTCCTTGTGAAGGTAGTCGAAGTATAATTTTGTTTTTTCCTTTAGTGGAAGTGTATTTTCTTTATTCTTTAATAATACTACAGATCTTTGGTGGGCTGAGTAGGCCTTGGCTAGGTTTTTCTCATCTCTTACGATTTCTTTTGCCTTTGCTGGGTCTACATAGGTTTTCTCATCGAAGAGTCCTAGGTCAAACATTTCTTTTAGGAGTCTTACGTTTGCTTCTACTAGTCTTTCGTGGGAGATTTTGCCTTCATCGTAGGCCTTGATTATCCAGTGGGACTCGTTGGTGTCTGATATTAAATCTACCCCGTTATTTACTGCATAGGCTGCACGGTCTTGTTTTTCAAGATGCATTACTCCCCATGCCATGTTATCTAGGATACCTGAGTCTGAGTTGATGTAGCCTTTAAAGCCCATGTCTTCTCTTAGAATATTTTGGATGAAGTATTCGTTGAAGGAGAAGCCTACTGGCTCAAACGGAATCCTCTTGCCCTTGTAATTTTGTACTGCTGATTTTTCGTGGGCAGGGATTGAGTAGTAAGGCATGATTGATGATACATTTTTATCTACTACTGCCTTAAATGGTGGCATATGGTATTTTTCTAGAGAGCCTGGTGTCCTATAAACGTTGAACTTACCTTCTGCATAGTGAGGGTCAAAGCCGTTTTCTCTTGCTCCTCCACCTGGGAAGTGCTTCATGGTCATGGCTACTGATTCTTCGTTTACTTCTTCGCCTTGGAAAGCATCTAATAAATCTTCGCCTGCTTTTGTGATTAATTCTACATCTTCACCGAAGGTTCCGTAAAATCTTTGCCATCTTGGGTCTGTGGCTGTATCTAGCATGTACATATAGCCTTTTCTAAGGCCTGAATATTTCCACTCATCTCTTGCTATCTCGCCGAATTCTTTAAAGATTGAATAGTCATAGTCCCCATCTGGGTGGTAATTTCTTGCCTTATCTCCTAGATATACTGCTGCAAGGCCTAGGGTTGATGGATAGGTTGTAAATACTCCTACTGCATCGTTCATGCCGAAGGTTCTTTCGGCATTTTCATTTCTTGAGTTTGATGCTATTATTACAGGTATACCTAGACGGCTTTCTTCTGCCACTTCATTTAAGGCATTTACCCATCTTGCTATGTCTTCTTCAGAGAAGTTTTCTCTTAGGATAAAGTGTCTTAGTCCCATTTCCTTGATGTGCTTTGTTGAACCGTGGTTTATTTGACCGATAAAGATATTTTTATCTTCGTATACTTCTTCATCTAGGATGCCATCGTGGCTTGTTTTTGACTTATCTTCTTGGGCTAGACCCATTCTTTGGCTTTTTATTACCATATTGCCTGCAAGCTCTTCTACAGTCATCCTTTTTGCAAGATCTCTTGCCCTTGTTTCTGAATCTAATCTCCAATCTTCATATGGATCAAGAACGCCATTATCGTTTAGGTCTTTAAATTTTAGTCCTTCTACTTCTAGGATATGTTTGCTTCTAGTTTCTAGTTTTGGTTGTCTTTTCATGTGACTTCCTTTCTCTTTATAATTTTTGAAAAAAGACCCCCAGTTGGGCTGGGCCACTTAGGAGGTCGATTTTTTATTACTTAAGCTCTCTTTTATCTTCTAGATATTTGTTGTTTTCTTCAACTTGTTTTTTGCTTAGTGGATATAGGAATAGTACCACTATTCCGCCTAAAGCTAGTGCTATAGCTGGGATTAGAGTTGCTATGTTGTAGATTCCTAGGGCTACTTCTGGTGTTTGGGTTGCAGCGCCTTTTACAAATCCTACTGCTGATAGGGCAAAACCACCTAGACCACCTGCGAAGGCTTGGCCTAATTTTCTAGCAAATGAGTAGATAGCGTATACTTTTCCGTCATCTCTGACTCCATTTTTGATTTCTAGGTCATCTATTACGTCTGTAATCATTGCCCAGGTTAGGGTGTTGAAGATGCCTAAGAATACGTAAGCAATTCCTGCTCCTGCTAGGAAGACATACATATTTTTAACTTTTAATACATAAAGTATAAAGTAAATTGCTCCTGAACCGAATAAACCGATAATTGTCGCTTCTTTTTTACCAATCTTTTGGCCAAGTTTCATGGCTGTTGGTGCTGTTACTAGCATTGGTAGGGTTGTTACAAGGCCTGCTAATTGCATACCTGTTGAGTTACCAAAGTAGGTTCCATAAACATAAGCGTTCATTGAACCGATTAGAAGCATACCTAGTAGTAGACAGATTGATACTAGGATTATTGATAGGAGGGATCTCTTGTTTAAGACATTTCCTATACCTGATATAATGCTTTCCTTTTCTCCGCCTGATTCTCTAGCTATATCTACTCTTTCTGTTACAAGTTTATAGCAAAGAAGGTAGGATGCTATTGCCATAAGTCCGTATAAGCCTGCTACTACTGGGAATCTTCCTTCTAGCAAGACGTCTGCTTGGCCAGGGACTTTTTGATATAATAAGTATGGTGTTAGGGTACCAATTACTAGCATTGCAATTGTAGCACCTAGGGTTCTAAATGTGGATAATTCTGTTCTTTGGTCAGCTTCTGGTGTGATAGCTGATGCCATGGATCCATAAGGAATGTTTATAAAGGTATAGCATAATGAACCCCAAAGAATGTAGGTTGCATACATTATGATTACTTTCATTCCGTAGTCAAAGTCTTTAAATCCTGTTTGGAAGAGCAAGAAGCCTGCAACTGCTACTGGAACTGCTCCCCATTTCATAAATGGTCTAAATTTACCGTCCTTATTACCGGCAAATCTATCTACGATTGTTCCCATACCTACATCTGTGAAGGCATCTACTAATCTTGATACGAAAAATAGTCCACCTACAACTTTTGGGTCAATTCCCCAAACGTTGGTATAGAATAACATTAAAAAGGATGATACTAGGGTGAAGGTAAAGTTGTTACCTATATCACCAAAGGCGTAACCTATCTTATCTTTAATGCCAAACGGTTTTATATTCTTATTCATAATATTCCCTCTATTTTATAAGTTCGCTTTAATAATTTCTGCTTGATCTTGGCATAGTAAGCAAAGCTCTTGGGCCTTGAATATATGCTCTTGGGTCATAGCATTTTCTGTGCCATTTAGAGAATCTAGAATCATTTCCCCGAAGAATGGGAAGCCTACTTTGCCATTGGCTCTTATATGCTCTTCCCCATTTTCATCTACTACAAATACATGATCGCCTGTGGCTTCTTCGCCTACATTTGTATATTTTCTAACTTCTATATAGCCTTTTGTGCCTGTAATGAAGGTCCTGCCATCTCCCCAAGTTGAAAGTCCCTTTGGGCTAAACCAGTGGACCTTGTAGAAGAAGGTTGCTCCATTTTCACCTACTAGGGTCGCATCGCCGTAGTCTTCTAGCTCTGGTGTGTCTGGGTTATTGTAATTTGCTACCTTAGCTGAGATGACCTTTGCATCATCATTGCCAGTGTAATATAAAAATTGTTCGATTTGGTGGCTTCCTATGTCTGCTAGGATTCCGCCGTACTCTTCTTTTTTGAAAAACCAATCTGGACGGCTTTCCTTATTTAGGCTGTGTGGGCCAAAGCCTGTTACTTGGAGGACTTTTCCAATTCTTCCTTCTTTGATTAATTCTCCTGCAAGGATTGCTCCTTCTACGTGGAGTCTTTCTGAGAAGTAGACAAAGTATCTCTTGCCTGTTTCTTCATAGATTTTTTTAGTTTCTGCTAGCTGGTCTAGGCTTGTAAAACCGGTCTTGTCTGTGAAATAATCCTTGCCTGCCCTCATTACTTTATTACCTAGGGCGCTCCTTAGATTTGGGATGGCCGCTGCTGCTACCATCTTGATTTCTGGGTCTTCTAGGATTACATCTAATGAATCTACCGCCTGAGCTTCTGGGAATTTTTCTCTAAATTCTTCGATTTTTTTAGGGTCTTTGTCATAGACATAAACTATATTTGCTCCAGCTTCTTTTAGGCCATTGCACATGCCGTAGATGTGGCCATGGTCTAAGGCAGCTACCGCTACCTTAAACTGGCCATCTTCTACTACCTTGTTGGCCTTGCCAACTGGAGCGTAGTTCATGCCGTCTTTTTTATTTACTGCCATTAGAATAGGTCTCCATAGCCATTTGCTACTAACCAATCATAAGAGATTTTTAGTTCATTAAATGGATCTCTACCGTAGGATGAGTCTTGTTCTACAAGTAAGTATCTACAACCTGATGCTATGGCTTGGTCTGCACATTCTTTTAGTGGAAGTGATCCTTGGCCTAGTGGGGCAAATCTTACCCTGTTGTCAAAGGCAAGTCTGAAGGCTTCCATGTCTGTCCTTAATAAGTCTACATCTTCCATGGTTAGTGGCATTACTTCGTAGTCTTTTAGGTGGACTAATTCTACCTTGCCTGCGTATTTCTTTAGGATATTTACAGGATTTTCTCCACCTCTTTGTACCCAGTGAACATCTAGCTCAAAGCCTAGCTCTGGGGCATTTTCTGCTATGATATCTAAGAGATATTTGCCGTCATATCTTACAAATTCTACGTGGTGGTTGTGGTAGTAAAGCTTGATTCCTTCTTCTTTTAATTTTAGGGCAAAGTCGTTAGCTTTTTTTGCAAATTCGATTGCCTTTTCTAGGCTTGCCATCTTATCAAATGGAAGCATTCCTATTCTTAGTAGGTCTGTGCCTACAGCCTTACAATCTGCTACGATTTTGTCAAAGTCAGTGTCAAGGGATTCTTGGCCAGGAAACATTGACTCTACTGCTGCTGACATTGAAGCTACTTCCATGTCAAAGTCCTTGCAGGCTCTTATGATTTGGTCAATGTTTTCCTTGCTTGTCTCAACTTGGGATACTTCTACTGATTTGTATCCGATTTCGTTGAGTTTTTTGAAAGTTTCGTAAGGTCCAATTTCTTTGAATGCATCAACTACTGTTGATGCTTGTACTCCAATTTTAGTCATTTACTATGTCCTCTTTCTTTATTTCCTTGCCAGTTTCTGATGAATCCATCATTGCTTGGATGATTTGCATGGTTTCCATGGCATCAGCTAGGTCACAATAATCATCTGTGTCATTTATGATTGCCTCATAAAATTTGTTGATTAGCTTTTCGTGACCTGCCCCGTAATAGTCCTTGGTTTGGTCTGATTTGTCATCTTCTGCTAGCAGATTTAGGTGTCTGTCAAATAGTCTGTTTTCTTTTATAGTGTATTTTTGCTTTTGTGTTATTACTTGAAGCTCTATGGAATCTGTGATTGAGTAGGCGTTTGTTGCTATGAATAAGCCGTTTACCCCGTCTTCGTATTTGATAAAGGCGCTTGCTGTATCTTCTACTTCGATTTCCTTATTCATTAACTTCGATAGGGTGGCTGTTAGGCTTTTCCAATCCTTGCCTGTCACATAGGCCATGAGGTCTAGGGTGTGGATTGCTTGGTTGATTATTACTCCAGCTCCAGCTTCCTTTTTTGTACCTCTCCATGGGGCCTGCTTATAATAGGCCATGTCCCTAAACCAAGTGACAAGTCCTTTTACTCCAAAGACTTCTTCTTTGTTCTTTTCAAGTTCTTCTTTTAGTTTTACCACTGTCTTGTTGTAGCGGTTTTGGAAGCAGATACCAAGTTTTTGCTTATCCTTGTATTTCATATAGTGATCATAGAGGTCTTTTGTCTCTTTATAGCCAACATCTACTGGTTTTTCACAAAATACATGAAGTCCCTTATCTAGGGCATATTTTGCTACCTTGGCGTGGAGATAGTGAGGAAGGCAGATGTGAACTACATCTAACTCTTCCTTATCTATCATTTCCTTATAATCGCTATAGATTGGTGTGATGTCACAATGAGTGGCATCACACTTTTTCTGAGCAAGGTCTGTATCTATATCGCAAACCGCTGCAAGTCTTGCGTGTGGCGATTGATTTATTGAGTGTAGGTGGATGGGAGATACTGTCCCTAGTCCAATTACTCCAACTTTTAGCATAGTCTTACTTTCTTTCTTCGAATTTTCCTTCTTCTCTGATTTTTTCGTTTAACATATCTAGGTATTTGTCATCATCAAAGTCTTTTACGCTTACAGGCTCGCCTAACCAGCTTGATAGGTGAACAGCGTTTGCTAGTCTTACGCCGTTGATTCCTTCTGCTCCATTTGCTAGAAGCTCTTCACCGTCTAGGATATGAGCTGCAAAGTTTCTCATTACTTCACAGTGTTGGCCGCCCCAAACTGAGTTTTCTTCGATTACTTCTACATCAAATAATTCATCAAATTTCATTTGACCTGCAAAGAGCATTCTTACATCTTCTACAGTCATTCTTGCGTTTAGGTCGTTTTCTGTTTCTTTTAGTCTATAGATTGTTGCCTTTTTAGAGTCATCTACTACGATTTTTCCGCCGTCACATACGATTTCTAGTCTGTCTGTACCGATGATTTCGTTGGTGTTTGTTACAAATACGCCTGTTCTTCCATCATCATATTCCATTATGAAGTGTACTTGGTCATCTACTACTATGTCTCTTTGGTAACCGTAGTGGACGCTTGCATATACCCTATCTGGTGCACCTGTCATCCATTGGATTAGGTCTAGTTGGTGTGGTGCTTGGTTTACAAGGACTCCACCACCTTCGCCGCCCCAGGTTGCTCTCCATTCAGATTGCTTGTAATAAGCATCTGGTCTCCACCAAGTTGTGATAATCCAGTTGGTTCTTCTGATTGGGCCTAGTTCTCCAGAATCTAGAATTTCTTTTAATTTTCTGTAAAGTGGGTTTGTTCTTTGGTTGAAAAATAAAGCATAAGCCTTATCAGATTTTTTAGCTACTTCGTTTAGCTCTTTTACTTGTTTGGTATAAACACCTGCTGGTTTTTCGTTTAGGACGTTTACTCCATGCTCGAGGCCATAGATTGCCATTTCTGGGTGAAGATAGTGAGGTACGCAGGTTACGATTCCTTCTACAAGTCCTGAATCTATCATTTCTCTATAGTCTTCAAATATTGCTGCTTCTGGGAAAAGTTCCTTAGCTTTTTCAAGTTTTTCTTTGTCTATATCACATACTGCTGTTACTTCTACATTTGGAACCATATCTTTTGAGATGAAGTTACCATACATTGAACCTTCTGTACCAAAACCAATTATTCCGAATTTTAATTTTCTATCTGCCATTTTTTTCTCCTTTTACTCTTTTATTAATGATAAGTAATATATACCAATCGTTTTTAGTTCGCGAAAGCGTTTGCCAATATTTTGTAAAGCTAGGGAGGGGATGGCACTCCCTAAGTTTGTTGATTATCTGATAAAATCCAAAAGTAAGCGTTCCGTTCGGAGGAAATTTCAAGAAATTCAAAAGGAAATAATTCGCCCGTAAATCGCACTGTTTGAGCGTTAGCGAGTTTGCGATTTACAGAATTATGAGTTTTAGAATTTCTAAATTTCCGCAGTCGGATAAGCGTTTTTGGATTTTATCTTTGCTCCGATAGGAATACTCCCGATCTTCTATCTTATCTTTGAACTCTTCCTGATGTGTCACCGCCTACAAGTACTTCTACTTCTTCTCTAGACATGTGGTTGTAGTCGCCTTTGATTGTGTGTTTTAGAGCTGATGCTGCTACACCAAAGTCAAGGGCATCTGCTGGAGATTTGCCATCTAGTAGGCCTGTGATTAGTCCTGCCGCAAAGCTGTCGCCGCCGCCTACTCTGTCTACGATTCTTACATCGTATTGTGGAGCTTTGTGGAAGTCTTTTCCATCATAGATTAGGGCTGACCAGCCATTATCAGATGCTGAGTATGATTCTCTTAAGCTGGATGCGATCATTTCAAAGCCGAATTCTTCTTTCATTTGTTTGAAGATTTCATGATATGCTTCTACATCTAGCTTACCGCTTGTTACATCTAGGCCTTTTGGTGTAAAGCCTAGTGATAATGATGCGTCTTCTTCGTTTCCTATACATACGTCTACATATTGCATTAAATCTCTCATTACCTTTTGAGCTTCTTCTGGTGTCCATAGCTTAGCCCTGTAGTTAAGGTCGATTGATACCTTTGCTCCTGCAGCCTTAGCAGCCTTCATTGCTTCTCTTGTGATTTCTGCGCCTTCTTTTGATATTGCTGGTGTGATTCCTGATGTGTGGAACCATTTAGCATCTTTAAAGATTTCTTTAAAGTCAAATTCGCTTGCCTTTGCTTCAGCTATTGCAGAGTTGCTTCTGTCATAGATTACCTTTGATGGTCTTGATGAAGCGCCTGTTTCTGAGTAGTAGATACCAACTCTATCTCCGCCTCTTACGATGTAGTTTGTGTTTACGCCGTATCTTCTTAGGGAGTTTACTGCTGCTTGTCCGATTTCGTGTGTTGGTAGTTTTGTTACAAAGTATGCATCAAAACCATAGTTTGCTAGTGAAACTGCTACGTTTGCTTCTCCACCACCATAGATTGCATCAAAGCTATTTGCTTGTACAAATCTCTCATATCCTGGTGTTGAAAGTCTTAGCATTATCTCGCCAAGTGTTACTACTTTTTTACTCATTATTTTCTTACCTCCGCAATTTTTTCTAAATATTCTTTTGATTTTTGTGCTATTTCTTCTCTGCTGCCTTTTACTAGGTTTGATCCTGCTCCTACTGCTACTACTCCTGCTTCAAACCATTCTTTGATGTTTTCAAGGCTTACGCCGCCTGTTGGCATGATTTGGAAGTGTGGGTATGGGCCGTGGATTGCTTTTACATATGATGGTCCTGGTAGTGAACCTGGGAATAGTTTGATGATGTCTACTCCGTATTTGTATGCTTCGAGCATTTCTGCTGGTGTTACGCAGCCTGGCATGTAAGGGATGTTGTAGATATTGCACATTTTTGCAACTTCTTTGTCAAATGATGGAGATACTATAAATTTAGCTCCGTTCATTATTGCTAGTCTTGCTGTTGTTGGGTCTAGAACTGTACCTGCTCCTAGAAGTGTGTCTGCTGGAAGTTCCTTTTGGATTCTTTGGAATACTTCTATAGCATTTGGAATTGTAAAGGTTACTTCTAGTGTATTGATTCCACCATCTAGAAGGCCCTTGCAATATTCGATTGCTTGGTCTGCTGATTCTGCTCTTACTACTGGAACTATTCCTAGTTCTAGAACTCTTGAAATTGTTTGAATTTTACTCATATATGCTCCTTTATTTTTATTTTCTAAAGGCTTTTGTCTTTTTTTCTGGCAAAGGCCCTTGCCTTTTATAAGTCTATTTTTATAAATTTGATTGCGTTGTTATAGCAAATATCTTCTATCATCTTGCCTAAGAATTCTTCATCAGCTGGATATTCGCCAGCTTCTACTAGGCCACCTACGAAGTCACATAGGATGCGTCTGAAGTATTCGTGTCTTGGATATGATAGGAAGGACCTTGAGTCTGTAAGCATACCTACAAAGTTTGCAAGAACTCCTACTGATGAGAAGACTTTCATTTGCTCGATCATGCCTTCTTTGTGGTCTAAATGCCACCAAGCTGTACCAAGTTGAACATCTTGCATGCCATTGTCATTGGCCCTATTGAAGGAGCCACCAACTGTTGCTATTGGATAGTTGTCTTTTGGATTTAGTGGGAATACCAAGAGTCTTGGTAGGCCATCATTTTCTTCAAAGGCTGAAAGAAGATTTGCATAATTTTCTGCATAAGCTAGGTCGTTTTGTGCATCTCCGCCCACATCTGCTCCAAGTTTGTCAAAGAGAACCTTAGAGTTATTTCTTATAACCCCTACGTGGATTTCCATTGCCCAGTCAAGTTTTTTGTATTCTTTTGCTAGGAAAATAGCCATTTCTGTCTTGTATTTTTCTTCGCATTCAGGGCAAACATTCTTTCCAGAAAGTTTCTTTTCTACTATCTCATTAAGCTCTTCTTCGCTTGCTCTCTTGTAAGGAATAAAGGCGAAGGCTTGGTCTGAAGCCATGCAGCCTAGTTCTTTAAAATATTCCATCCTATTTACAAGGGCTTTTTTGATGTCTGTGTAGTTTTTAATTTCAATACCTGATGCATCAGAAAGTTTCTTGATATAATCTGCAAAGCCTTCTTTTTCGATATAAAGGGCATTGTCTGGTCTGTAAGCTGGGATTACTTTTGTTTTAAAGCTTTCATCTTCTGCTAAAAGCTTGTGATATTTGAGCTCTTCTGCTGGGTCATTTGTTGTACAAACTGCAGCTACATTGCTCATCTCTATTAGGCCTCTTGGTCTATATTCATCTTTGGCAAGAAGCTCATTACACTTATCAAATACTTCTCTTGCATTATCCTTATTTAGTGGATAGTCTATGCCAAAGTAGTTTTTAAGCTCTAGGTGGGTCCAGTGGTAGATTGGATTGCCTATTAGCTTTGGCATAATCTCTGCATATTTTTCAAATTTTGCAAAATCATCTGCATCGCCTGTGATGTATTTTTCATCAATACCATTAGCTCTCATTACTCTCCACTTGTAATGGTCTCCACCAAGCCAAGCGTAAGTTATTGATGGAAGGTTTTTATTTTCGTAAATCTCCTCTGCCTCTAGGTGGCAGTGGAAGTCGAATATTGGCATATCTTTGGCATATTTATGGTAAAGATTTTGGCCAAATTCGTTTTGAATCATAAAATTATCATCTAAAAATTTATTCATAAGACCTCACTTTCTTATATTTTTACATTCAAAGTCCTAGGCCAAGGGCCTAGTTACTTTGCTTTATCTATCTTTTTTATCGAGTGCTTCCCATAGACCGTTTAGGTAAGCAACACCAAGGGCTCTGTCATATAAGCCGTAGCCTGCTCTACCCTCTTCACCCCAGATCATTCTGCCGTGGTCTGGTCTTAGGTAGCCATCAAAGCCATTGTCGTGAAGGGCTTTCATTATTTCATACATATCTAGAGAACCGCACTTAGAAAGGTGAGCTGATTCGTAGAATTGTTTTTCGCCAGTAAATTTGATGTTTCTAGCGTGTATTGCTCCAACTTTTCCTCTCTTGGTAAAGTCAGCAATTATTTCAGCAACATTATTTTCTACTCTAGATCCTAGGGAACCTGTACAGATACAAAGTGTATTTGATGGGCTGTCTACTAGGTTTACGATTTTTTCTAAGTCTTCTGGAGTAGATGTAATTCTTGGAATATCAAAGATTGGCCAAGCTGGATCATCTGGGTGAACAGCCATCTTGATGCCTACTTCTTCACATGTTGGAATAATTCCTTCAAGGAAGTATTTGTAGTTTTCTCTTAATTTATCTTCATCGATATCCTTATATTTATCTAAAACTTCTTCTAATTGGGCAAGTCTTTCTGGTTCCCAACCTGGAAGCTCGAAGTTTCCTGCTCCATCAAGGATTTCATTTACCATATCACGTGGGCTTAGGCCTTCTACCTTGGCTTGATCAAAAGCAAGGGTATTTGATCCATCTGGAAGAACCTTGTAAAGCTCTGTCTTAACCCAGTCAAACACTGGCATGAAGTTGTAAATTACTGTCTTAACTCCACAAGCAGCGACATTTCTTAGGGACTGTTTGTAATTTTCGATATACTTATCACGACTTGGAAGACCCATCTTGATATCTTCGTGAACGTTGATAGACTCGATAATCTCACATTCAAGCCCTACTGCATGGCATTTGTCAACATATTCCTGGAAGACATCCTTCTCCCAAACCTCTCCTGCTTCCCATTCATTCATCATCACCATAACCCCAGTAACTCCTGGAATTTGAGCGATATACTCTAATGATATAGGATCATCGTTACCATAGTGTCTAAATGTCATTTTCATAGGTGTTCTCCTCCTTTAACCTAAGCACAATTTATAATAAAAGTCCTTCGACTTCATATAACAAAATTAAATAGTCGTCTCTTTTTCAACAAGTTTAGCCTTTAAAACAATATTAGTGTTGGCTGAATCATCATTTTCTAAAAGCTTCATCAAATTATCTACTGCAATATTAACCTGGTCGCTAATCCTTTGATCAACAGAAGTAATAGCTTGGTTAGTGTAATTAGTCGCCTGGATATTATCAAAACCGATAAGGGCCAAGTCTTCAGGAACCTTAAAGCCTTCCTTAGCCAGATACTTATAAGCCACAACCGCAAGGCTATCAAGTTCAAATTGGATAGCATCAAAAGTAGGGTTTTCCTTAAGGAAAATAATTAGCTTATCAAAATCTTTATCAAAATCTTTAATCTTAAACTCATGGAAATCAATGGATCCATAATACTTATCAAGGGCTTCCATAAAACCAGCCTTCTTAGCTAGATACGACCTAGAAGTAAAGCCGGTATCAAGGGATATATAAAGAATCTTCTTGCAAGATGACTTATGTAGAAGCCCCACAGTCTTATCCATAGCATCAGCTTCGTCAATATAGACATTAACAATAGAATCAACCCTATCCCTGCTAACAACATTCAATAAAGCTGTCGGAATATCGTTGGATAATTCAGAAAGTTCCTTATAAAACTTATCTTCTTCGTAGGTAGAACCGACACCGATAATAGCCTCAACCTGATTTTCAATCAAAACATCAAGGTAGGCAAGCTTTCTACTAAGCTCATCAGTCGTCACACACAAAATCGTAGTGTAACCCTTATCAGTCAAAATCTTTTCAAGCTCATAGGCTGATTGAGATTCAAAATAGCCCCTAATATCAGGAACCATAATCCCAATCAGCTGGGTAGATTTCTTGGCAAGGGACCTTGCAACCCTATTAGGTTTGTAGCCAGATTCCTTGATAATCTCCTCGATAATCCTCCTAGCCTTGTCGCTCACATTCTTTGAATTATTAATAACCCTAGAAACCGTAGCAGTAGAGTAACCTGATTTTTTCGCAATATCGTAAATATCCATTCTTCCCTCTTTCAAAAATCCTTACATCTTGAAAATAAAATGTAACCGCTTACAGGTCTCCTCAATTAAAAGTATATACGATGAAAACGCTCTTGTCAATAGATATTTAAAAAAATCTTTAAAAATTTAAAAAATAAGCCAAGCTTACAATCGTATTCATTATCTTTATACCCAAAAATCAAAATTTTTAGAGATTTTTACGAATTTTTTCTTATTTGACAATAAGTTTTTGAAAAATAAAAGACATCCAATTTAATTATGGATGCCTTATTTTATCAAGCTTATTTTTTTGAAAATAACCTTCATTGTATATTTACTTTTCAATTTTTACCTGTAAGCTTCATACCAAAATTCAGCTAGGCCTCTTCTTACTACATAGCCTTCTCTAATTTCTTGGTTTTCGTATGATCCTTCTATTTTCCCAGTTAAAAGGTCTTCGCATAGGGATAGGTAGTCCTTTATTATGCTCTTATCTTTGAAAGGTCCATCATGACCCATGCAAATTTTATCAATATCATCGTAATAATTCATTAAATTTGTTAAAGAATCTTTCATCAATGCAATTTCTTGCCTGGTTGATCCTTTTTTTCTTGATGGACAAGGTATGATTATGCCTTCATTTAGAGCATCGCCTGCATATAGGTACCTAGTCTTGCTGCTTAGGTAGGCTACAGACCCATGGGTGTGGCCAGGTACTTCTATAGTTTTTAGGATAGTTGTTCCTAAATCAAATTCATCACCTTCTTTGACATTTTTATAAGAAAAAGATTTTGGCATATTTTCGTTTACATAGGATTTTAGCTCATTTATATCTCCCTGGGGAAATCTGACTGGTCCCCTGGTTTCAATAAACCACTTTACAAGATCAGGTTTGCCAAAATGTTCTTTTAAAAGCTCATCGTCTTTTTCATTCATATAAACTTCATCAAAATAATAGGCATTGCCGGCATGGTCTAAGTGGCCATGGGTTAATAAAACAAAAACTTCCTTATCTGTTATATCTCTTATCTCAGGCATAGGATTTCCTATACCTGAGCCTGTATCTATCAGAACTGCCTTGTCTTCGCCAACTATCAGATAGTAGTTATCTAAATTATAGTCTCTGATACAATATTCATTATCAAATAATTTTATTACTTCTTTTTTAAGTTGTTCCAATTTATACCTCTTTTAACTCTACTTCTAATTCTTCTTCTTTTTCTTTTGCCTTATGACCTACTTCTGCACTTATCTTTTCCATATCCTTATCGCTTAAATTATATACGAATATGAATACTAAAAATATAAGCAGACAACCGATAGATGGTAGGATTGCGGCTAGGTTTTTGATATTATCTGCTACCCCCGGTCCCTGTGCAGCTTGTAATAATGGCTCAAAGCCTACTGCTGATAAAAGGATTGTAATAAATGTTGTAGATAGACTTGCTATCAAAAACACAACAAAGGTTACTACAGAATATACCATACCGTCATTTCTTTCACCTGTTAGCCAAACGTGGTAGTCGACTCCATCTGCTATTAGAGACCATATTAATAGTGAAAAGAATCCTGTAAAGAATGAGGCAACACCTTGAATTATAACCCAAGCCATTGGACTTACTTCTAAAAAGGCAAGGGATCCATATATTAATGCTGCAATTAAGACTGGCCATGTAATCATATTTTTCTTACCAAATTTATTTAGTAGTGGTTTTAAAAGTGGCATGCACAAAATCATTGGTATCATTTGTGCAATTCCAGCATAGGCTAAAGTTTTGGTTTCTCCAAAATGTATTTGAAAGACATATTGATTGGTTATACCTGTTGTTTGTATGAAGAATTTTACAATGATATATGCTAAAATTATTGATATCATCGGTCTATTCTTTAAGAAAGCTAAGAATAAATTCTTATAATTTACATCTTGTTTTTCTTCTTGTGAGGTTGTTACAACTATTCTTTCTCTTGCCCACCTTGTTGTAAAGATTAAGCAAATTATTGAGAATATTCCACCTACTACAGATAGGATTAAAAATCCTTTTGATGTAGCTTCGTTTAAATTGTTGAAAATTAATAATGGTGCTATTGTTTGGACAAGAACGTTTGCACCTAGTGAACCAATTGATCTAAAGTTAGATAATTCTGCCCTGTGGCTTTGATTTTGTGAAATTGCATTAAGCATTGTCCCATAAGGAATGTTCCAAAATGATGATATTACACCCCAAAGGAAGTAAATTATTAGACACCACGCTACCTTTAGTCCATAAGCAAATCCTGATACATCTATAAATAGCATAACAGTCATTATTGCCATTGGTATGGATACTTTTCTAATTATATTATTGTATTTACCATACTTATTTCCCGCAGCCTTATCTGTAAATCTTCCTATAAAAGGATCATTTAAAGAATCTAGCGCCTTACAAATTGCCACTATTATTGCAAAGTGACCAGCAGTTATCCCTATGACTGATGTCATAAATAATAACAAATATGTATTAACTATAACTTGTAAGGTATTTCCTCCCAAATCTCCAAACATATAGCCTAGCTTATCTTTTATAGAAAAGCTTGGAGCAGATTCGACGTATTCGATATACTGCTTATCTCTTAATAATTTTTCCTGCATAATAACTCCTTTTTGTATTTTACGTAAACGTTTACGTTAATTAATTTATACCATAAATAAAAAAATAAGGGGCTGTTGCAAAAGTCCTAACATAGA
>NZ_JBGMEF010000012.1:0-1807 GCF_046365475.1 Anaerococcus kampingae | reverse complement strand
GGTGATGTTGCAGAATAGTTAAATCTATTCTGCAACATCACTTTTTTTCTCGGATATTTGTATTAAGTAATTTAATTATATAGAGATTTTTAAGGTGGGAATAAATTTTTCCACATTTTCCTTAAAAATAGGCTCACTTAATAAAGCTTATGAAATTAATATTTTTTTCTTAAGCAGCTTTGTATTTTATGATTTCTAAGTTCTTATTTTCTATTTTGGTTGCCAGTTTATTTAAGTTTAGTGCTATTGATAAGAGGCATATTTCACTTATTATATTTTCTTTTCCTCTATGGTGGAATCTGTTGTAGTTTAGTCCTGACTTTATTTTGGAAAATGCTCCTTCAGCTTGGATTGATCTATTTAATCTTTCTTCTATTCCTTGGTCTGATATTATGTTTTCTAATGATTCTTTCCTATATTTTTGGAACGTTTCTGCTATGTAAATGCCTTTAGTTTTTTGACCATCTTTGTTCCGGTCGAAACACCTATAGACTTTTGTGGTTGTTATATATCCACTTTTTCTTTTTCTGTATTTATCATTACATCTTATGAATTCTTTGCCTTCTTTTGATATGTACTTATCTTGAGTTTCATCATAGACTAGGCTTTCCCTGAATTCTTGTTCTTTTTTATATTTTCGTGTTTTTGATTTTTCGTAGTTTGATGGTTTTATGTAGGATGTTAGATTATGCTCAGCTAGATATACATAGTTTTCTTCGCTTTCGTATCCTGCATCTGCTACTATTTTGTCTAGTTCATTTGGATAGGTTGTTTGGAGTTTTGATAAGAATGGTTTTAGGGTGTACATGTCATTTGGATGGTGTGATACATTTTCTCCTATTATGAAACCTGAGGCACTTGCTAATTGGATATTGTATGCTGGCTTAAGTTGACCATTTCTCATGTGGTCTTCTTTCATTCTCATGAAGGTTGCGTCATGGTCTGTTTTTGAGTAGGAGTTTCTGTAATCTCCCATTATTTCTAGGTGTTCTTGATAAGTTTCTAACTTATTTTTCCAATCTTTTAGTTGTTCATAGTCTCGTTGGAGTTGATGTTTTCTTTTTCCTTGACCATGTACGAAGTTTATTTTCTTTTCTATACATTCTTTACTTACTTGATTAAATGATATCTTTACTACTTCTAATACTTGGGATGGTGTTAAGTCTTTATTTAAATTGAAGTGCTTTATTATTCTGATTCTTAGTTTTTCTTGCCATTTTTCTGTGCTTCCTCTCCGGACAAAGCTGTATCTGTTGGCATAAGCTTCTATTTTTGTTCCATCTATGTATATACTTGATAGATCTATTTGCTTTTCTTCTACTAGTATTTCTACTATTTGACTTAGTAGATTAGGTGTTAGATTTACTATTTTCTGTCTAAATCTATTTATTGTGCTATGATCTGGTGGGGTTTGTCCGTCAAGAAGATATTTTATTCTTAGATCATATTTACATGATTTTTCTATTTCTCTTGATGAGAATATTCCTTCAGAGTAGCAGAATATTATTATTTGAAGCATTGTTACTGGATTTACAGTAGGTTTTCTCCCAAATGATGAGTAGACTTTTCTTAGTTCTGTTAGGTCTATCCTTTCAATTATATTTTTTACAAGCCTTAGTTTTATGTCATCTTGGATGTATACTTCTGTGTTAAAGTTTAATTTTAATTGAATTGTATCACCAACTAGTGTAAGATTAGTTAATGATGATGTATTACTATTTTGTTTCATAAATACATTGTATCAGAAAAAGACGAGGATGTTTAATTTCCTCGTCTTTTTCTATGTTAGGACTTTTGCAACAGCCCC